>CAYUBK010000180.1:0-3943 GCA_964442955.1 uncultured Zetaproteobacteria bacterium
GCCATTCGATACCGGCATAGATGTCTTCGGTATTTTCACGGAAAATCGCCATATCTACCAGTTCCGGGCGTTTTACCGGCGATGGTACGCCAGTAAAATGTTTCACAGGACGCAGGCAGACATATAAATCCAGTGTCTGCCTGATGGCCACATTCAGCGAGCCCATGCCGCCGCCAATCGGCGTAGTCAGCGGTCCCTTCAGGCCGATCAGATATTCACGCATGGCTTCAAGCGATTCCTGCGGCAACCATGCATCATCGCTCTGCCCGTACAGATTCCATGCTTTTTCACCAGCAAAGACTTCCATCCATGAAATGCTGCGCTTACCACCATAGGCCTTTTCGACGGCGGCATTGAGCATTGCCTGCGTCGCTTTCCAGATATCCGGGCCAATGCCATCGCCCTCAATAAAGGTGACAATTGGATGATCGGAAACCTGTAGTTTACCATCCTCACCCATGGTAATTTTATCGCCGTTTTCCGGCACGCGAATTTTTTCAAATGCCATGCTTCACCTCGTTATGGAATGTATTCGTTGAATAATTACTGATATTTAGGTTGTTTGATGCGAGCCGCTTCCTGCGCATTGCGCTTGGCTTCCAGCGCCTTGGTACGAGCCCGATCATAATGTTCGTTGCCAATCGCTGCTGCGGCTTCATCCAGCGCCGATTCCGCGCTCTTCAGATAGCCATCCGCCTTGCTTTGCTGTGCAGCGTTTTTTCCGTCGGGTAAATCCTGCGCCATCTTGATGGCAGAACGCGCATCAGACATTTCCTGCACAGGTGGTTTCAGCGCGCAGGATGCCAGAATCAGCAGCAGAAAAATAAGCAGTCGTTTCACAGAAGGCATATTCTTATCTTTTCCCTGTGATGTCAATGCGGCTTGTATAAACTTTTCTCAAAAAATCTTTTTTTACCGCAGAGACACAAAGACACTAAGGAGAGTCAAAGGCATTATTGTTATTAAGCTTTATCTAAATTCAAAATGATTGAGCAGCGCAAATAACAGCCTCTGTAGATTCGACTTTTGTAGAGCAACCATTACAACTCATATGCTGTCATGCCTTTCTTGGTGCCTTTGTGGTGAAAGCTTCTAACCCGGATAATTCATAAATACTGCTGATCCCTCGCTTGTTCCTTTGTTCTCAACAAATCCCTCGTCAATCGTCCGTATGCACTGCTACGGGCTATTCCTCGGAATAGCCATTTCAGGGCTACGCTGTCTGTTGAAAACAAACGTCCGTCGCGATCATCTCACCGATTCATGAATAATCCGGGCTAAGTTTATCAGATCCTTGAACTCAATCGTTATCCTGAAGCATCCGGCGCTTGCGTAAGCCCAGCTCTTTCCATTGTGCATCGGCGACTTCTGCCGGGGCCTCGGACATCGGATCGGCAGCGCGCTGAGTTTTCGGAAAGGCAATCACATCGCGGATCGACTCGGCATCCACCATCAGGCTGAGCACACGATCCAGCCCAAAAGCCAGTCCGCCATGTGGCGGCGCGCCATATTTCAGGGCGTTGAGCAGGAAACCGAATTTATCATGCGCTTCTTCATCGGAAATATTGAGCGCCTTGAGCACACGGGTCTGCACCTCGGAGTCGTGGATACGAATCGAGCCGCCACCGATTTCGGTACCATTCCAGACCAGATCATAGGCCTGCGAACGCATCTCCAGCGGCGCTGTTTCCAGCTTGTCCAGATCTTCAAAATACGGCGCTGTAAACGGATGATGCAGCGCTTGCGGCCGTTTATTCTCGGCGTCCCACTCAAACATCGGGAAATCCACCACCCAGACAAATTGATTGGATTTAGCATCAAACAGACCCAGATCCTTGCCGAGCTCCACGCGCAGATAACCCAGCGCATTATTCACAATCTCTTTGCTATCCGCGCCGAAAAACAGCAGATCGCCATTTTCCGCACCCGTACGTTCGAGCAACTCTTTCAGCACATCTTCGGACAGATTCTTCACAATCGGAGATTGCAGGCCGCCCGGAATATCATCCCTATCGTTGACCTTGATGTAGGCCAGTCCCCTGGCACCATAAATCGAAACAAATTTGGTATAGTTATCAATCTTTTTGCGGCTTAACTGGCTATTGCCGTTCGGCACGCGAATCACCTTGACCAGGCCGCCATTGTTGGCCGGGCCGCTAAACACCTTGAAATCGACTGATTTCATCAGATCGGTCACATCAATATGCTCCAGCCCAAAACGCACATCAGGGCGATCCAGACCGTATTTATCTATAGCTTCGGCATAGGTAATGCGCGGGAATGTCGCCTGAATCTGCTCATCCATGCCGGCGGCAAACATCGAGCCGATCAACCCTTCGGCCACAGCCATGATCTCGTCTTGGGACACAAAAGACATTTCCAGATCCACCTGCGTAAACTCAGGCTGACGGTCGGCACGCAGATCTTCATCGCGGAAACAGCGGGCAATCTGATAATAACGATCCATGCCCGCTACCATCAACAACTGTTTAAACAGTTGTGGGCTTTGCGGCAGAGCATAAAAAGAGCCCGGATAAATACGCGATGGCACCAGGTAATCACGCGCCCCTTCAGGGGTGGATTTATTCAGGATCGGTGTTTCAACATCAAGAAAGTCTTGTGTATCCAGATAGTTGCGTGCCGCGTGGGTCACTTTGTGGCGCAGCATCATATTCTTCTGCATACAAGGGCGGCGCAAATCCAGATAACGGTATTCAAGCCTGTGCTGCTCGCCGGTATTGCAATTATCTTCAATGGCAAACGGCGGCGTGTCAGCCCGATTCAGCAAGGTCAGGCTGGAAATTTTTACTTCGATTTCGCCAGTCGCCAGCTTCGGGTTCATCGCATCGGAATCGCGCGGAATCACTTCACCAATGACTTCAATCACATTTTGCTGACGCATGGAGTGCGCCAGCGCATGCATTTCAGGCGTATCCGGATGCGCAACCACCTGCACCACGCCGGAGCGATCACGCACGTCGAGAAAGATGACGCCGCCATGATCACGGTTGGTTTCTACCCAACCATTGAGACGAACCTGTTGCCTGAGATGTGCTTTACGAAAATCACCACAATATGTACGCGCTAGCATTGCTTATACCTCCGAAACAAACCTTTTTTAAAGGGGCGCGCACACTAGCGCCGCTGTGCACGCAAGCAAAGGGAGAAACGATATAAAAAACGCGAAATCCAAAAGCTTGTCCACGAATGGACACGAATAATTAAAACCGAAAAGGTTTTTTGAGATGCGTTGTTACGAGCGGTAGGCTGTGGCTCCGGCGATGAATACTTTTTTCATCGACCATTTGCGGATTTTAGCACCGGTACGATCCGAGCGGGTCATATTGGCGCGTTTCAGGCTCGCACCGCGAAAGTCGGCATCGCGCAGGTTGGCTTCGGACAGATCGGATTCATTCAACACGGCACCGCGAAAATCCGTACCCTGTAGATTGCAGCCTTTGAGGTTGGCGAAGCGCAGTTTGGCATTGCGTAAGTCCAGGCCGGAGAGATCAAGCCCGGAGAGATCAACGCCGGTGAGACTCCAGCCGCTGCTGATGCGAGCTAATAAACGCTTCGCATCAATGCGAACGCCATCCTGTTCGGTATTAGTCAGCGATGCGCCATCAAGCTTGGCATCCCTTAAATCCGCACCGGATAAATCAGAACCATCGAGCTTGCAGCCGCTCAGGTCTGCGCCTGAAAAGTCAGCGCCGCTTAAATCCTGATTGGATAAATCCAGCCCGGCCAGATTTTCACCCGCCAGACTTTTTCCTGCCCTGATTGCCTCAATCACTTCTGAAACGTCCATTATCCCCTCCTGTAAAACAGCAGTGATGGTAAAAACCTCTCAGAAAATCGCAAGCAGTAATCTTGCTTATGCTCCCCAATGCCCGTTTCCGGCCATGAACGGCTATTCAACTTTCAAGACTTGGCCCCAAAATCT
>CAYUBK010000181.1:0-3926 GCA_964442955.1 uncultured Zetaproteobacteria bacterium
GCACAGCAACCGCTATTATCGTGGCAATAAATAACCCTGCATCCAGAACACGTTGCCATATGGTGTGCTGATTCATGGATTAGTGATCGTTACCCGCCTTGTGTCCAAAATAAAGCGCCAGCGATACAAGGAAAATGCCTGCGCCCATATACAGGATGTTTAGCGGATCATCGAAGGTGACATGTAATACATTCTTGAAAAAAGCCACGATCAGAATCATTAGAATGACTTTGCCCAGACGATCTTTCAAATCATCCAGCGATTCGATCTGTAATAATTTACCAGCGGCAGGATTATCACGGGCAAAGTCAATGGTATCTATATGCAGCTCATAAACACCGAGCGCAAAAATGAGCAGCACAATGGCCAGCAGAAAATCATCGACTGCCGTAATAACATGGCTCACCAGGACAATATGGAAATGTTCCACCTCATGACCCATGAAGTAGACCTGAATAAATTCAATCAGCAGCCTTCCCATATCCCATGCAGATGAAATAAACAACAAGGCCATCCCCACCACGCATGACCATACCGCCAACAGCGTAAGGTAGCGCGAACCCCACAACATTTTCTCAAAAAATAATTTCATATTCACTTCCCCTCAGTAAAACTTCGTAGCGTAGCAATGTTGATATCCCAAGTCAGCAGGTTTTGTGCCAATTGCTTTTTGGAAACGTATCAAGCTCAGGGCTGACTATGCCGGCCACTCACCTGCACCATTCCGAAGCACTACCGGTTCAGACTCACATAAGTCCACAACAGTGGTGGGAACCATGCCGCCCCAGCCTGCATCCAGCACGGCACATGATACATGTTTCAAACGCGGCACAAACTCGTCCGGATCAAACGATGGATATTCATCTCCGGGAAATTGTAATGTTGTACACAGCAGTATTTCCCCACACGCTTCCAACAACATTTGGCAAGCCGGATGATCCGGCGTGCGTACACCGACATCACGTCGCTTACCAAAAATACGGCGCGGCAACGATGACAGAGCCGGCAAAATAAATGTATAAGCCCCCGGCAAACAGCGTTTCAAAATTCGATGCGCCTGATTGTCCATGCGCACGCAGGTGGCGGCCTGAGATAAATCCTCACAAACCACAGCCCACAGATGCGTAGCCCCCAACTGCCGTAGCTTGAGAATATCTGCAATCGCTTCGGTCGCTTGCGGACGGCACATCAATACATAGGTCGTATCTGTCGGCACAACCACAAACAACCCCTGCTTCAACAACGCAGCAGCACGCCGAATCTGCCTGATTTGAGGCCGTTCAGGGTGCAAACGCAGATGTTCAAACTGGTGCATTGTAATGCCTTGTGGAGAAAATATCTGACCTCTAGAAGCCCGGAATCATTCCTCCAAGCCCTTTAAGCAGCTTATCCTTTGGCGACTGAGGCTGAGCTCCGCCCTGCCCTGTTGGTGCAGGCTTGCCACCGCCGAGAATCTTGCCAAGCCCTCCGCCAAGCTTGCCCTTGTTTAACAGAGCTGGCGCATTGTCAATCAGGGTTCTGGCATTAATCTCCGGCCTGACTTTCGGCGCATCAAATGTCCCGGAAATATGCAGTGGCACTGTCAATCCCTTGCGCAACATTGAACCGCCCTGCCCTTTCAAAGTGCCGACAACACGCGGCTTGACGTGATAATCCATTGTCTTACTCACCAGATTGATAATACCCTTGCCTGTCAGGCGCAATAAAGGCGAAGCCATAAACAGATCCTGATTATTAACGACGCCATTGGTGATATTAAAGCTGCCGGATAATTGCGCGAAATCAGTCTCTTTGGGGCCTTCCTTGTAGGCCGTCGGGTTGGTGAATTTTCTAAGCGCGCCAGCGATATCAAAGCCCTTGATTTTGCCGTCTCTGAACAACACATTGCCTTTTCCGTTCAGGGTGTTGACTGCTGCTTCGGTCAACCCGTTCGCTCTCAAGCGAGTATCCATGGCCATCGTTCCGGTCAATTTATCAGTTCCCGCGATCGCCTTGAGCAACGGCCCTGCCTGCACGCCGGTCACGTGAGCCGATTCCGTCCATCGAGCCGGATAGGATGCCACATTCAGACTGGCTGTTTCAGTCACTTTTCCTCCGGAAAGGTTAAAGCTGAGCGGACTTAAATCGAAACGCCCTTTGGAACCGTTGATACTGGCGGAAAAGTTTTTCATCTCCAGCTTATGTGCAAACAACGTTCCAATCTGCAGCTTGGATGTGACGACCCAGCTTTTCAGGAAACGCAAATCAGGCTCAACTGCAGCAGGTGCTGCAACTGCCTCGCCAATCACAGACATACTCTGCGCCTGTTTTTCCTGTTTTCCTTGCGGCAGCCACGGATCAAGATGCAGCGCTTTGCCCGACATGCGCAAGCGGATATCCGGTTCCTTGAACCCGATTGCACCAGTAGCTCTGAGCAGCTCATTATCGAGTTTCAATTGCAAATCGTCGATATTCATCTTTTTGCTGCCACCGGAGAGTGAGGCATTGAACTGAACCTGCGTCCATGGCCCGGGATGATTGGCATACATAGTATTCAAATCCGGCACAAATGTGGCTAGCCAAGTCCGCGCTATCGGCTGGCTTTCGATATGCAATTGAAGTGCCGGATTCGCATTCAAATTCTGAACCTCACCTCTGATATCCATCAGTTTTTTACCATCCACCGCCAGTGCGGCGCGATTTATTTTCAACTGATCGGCTTTCGGCATCTCAATCTTCCAGTCCACCCCCAGCTTATGAGCCGCACTGAGTTGAAACGCACCCTCGACCAGACGAATGCCATCCGGCCGCTGCTCTATTTGTGCAGAAATTCCCACAGATGCCTTGGCGATATCTCCCAATTGTGCCGGCCAACCACTGATCATCGCCTTGAAAGGCTGCAGACTGATTTGATCAACTTTCAAATGACCCTGTACCGGTAGCGAAACAGGGTTTATTTTAGCGATATCTCCCAACGGGCCGACATTGGCATCCAGTTCAAAGGCATTGCCCGACAGTTTTCCGGAGACTTTCACCGCCACAGGTCGCTTCAATTGCACATCATTGAGCGATACTTCCAGCTCGGACAGCACGACCGGTTTAGCTGCGCCATCCACCCATGTCACCTCACCCCTGGTCAGACTTAACGATTCTGCCTGTAAGGCCGCCAATGCAGGCGCAGCCGGCGCAGTTTGATCAGTCTGGTCGGCCGCAGCAGAGCCCTTATCGCCCTTGGGTGCTGCGACCAGGTCACCCCAGTTGGTTTCACCATTGCTGCGTCGTTCCAGATAAACCACCGGGCCATCAACTTCAAAATGCTGAATTTCGACCTGTTTGGATAGCAGCGGCATCAGCGCCAGTTTGACATGCAGGTGTTTCACACTGATAAAATCACGTTCGGCATAACCGGCCCGATTGGCCAGGTGCACATCTTCGAGTTCGACGCCGACCGAGGGAAACAGGGTGGCATTCATATGGCCGATACTCAAATGACGCCCGGTCGAATCTTCAACGGTTTGTTCAATCTGGTTCTTGTATGTATTTACATCGATAAAAAACGGAGCGGCAAGCAGACCAACAATCAAAAGCCCCACAACGATTAAACTGTACTTCACTGTTTTCCCGATAGCTTTGGACATCACTCATTCCCCTTTATTCGATGGTGGAAAAAGACACACCACCAACACTACAATTCATATGTGCCGGTAACAGACTACATGGATGCATCGTGAATTATCGGGTCTGATCTTGCAAGGGCGGGAATTGCACCAGTAACTCGCGGCAATCATCCACCAGTGCATCCGCACCGGCCAATAGCAATTCGTCGCTGCTGGCTACACCATATGACACGCCGATAAACCTTACACCTGCGGCCGCTGCCATTTGCGCATCCAAGATCGGAAGAGCACACGTCTGAACTCACGTCACTCCGGAGAAACTCGTATGCC
>CAYUBK010000182.1:0-3922 GCA_964442955.1 uncultured Zetaproteobacteria bacterium
CGACTAGGGCTGTTGCTAAAATGGTCAGTGAACCACCCTCTTCAATATTACGTGCAGCACCAAAGAAACGCTTTGGACGATGCAAGGCATTTGCATCTACACCACCGGTTAAAACCTTGCCTGATGATGGGATTACAGTGTTGTAAGCACGTGCGAGACGGGTGATTGAATCAAGTAAAATGACCACGTCTTTTTTATGCTCTACCAGACGTTTTGCTTTTTCGATAACCATTTCTGCCACTTGAACGTGACGGCTTGCTGGTTCATCAAAGGTCGATGAAACTACTTCACCGCGAACAGAGCGAGACATTTCTGTTACTTCTTCAGGGCGCTCATCAATTAGTAAAACGATTAAGTGACAATCAGGATTGTTGTTTGTAATGGCATGCGCAATATCATGCTTGCCGGCGATGAAGCAGGCGTAGCGCTTATCGTATATCCCAGCAGCGTCGCCACGCTCGGGCTGCATGCCGATGGCACACCCGCCGATGAAACCACGCCATCGAAGCTCGATGATATGATCGGCCACTATAAACGCTCCAAATTCATGGCTGAGAATCTTGTCCGAAAACTGGTTTCGGAGCAGGGACTGCCTGCCGTCATCGTCAATCCTGCCGGCCCCGTCGGCCCACGCGATATCAAACCGACGCCAACCGGCCAGATGGTGCTCGACACCATGTGCGGACGCATGCCCGGTTATATCAATACCGGCCTGAATATTGTGCATGTCGATGATGTGGCGGAAGGGCATCTGTTGGCTTTTGAAAAAGGGAAATTTGGCGAGCGCTATATTCTCGGTGGCGAAAACCTGCCTCTTAAAGAAATCCTTTCGCATGTCGCCGCGCTGGCCGGACGTAAACCGCCGCGTATATGCATGCCATATTACGGTGTACTGCCACTGGCCTGGTTGAGTGAAGTCGTTGCAACGGTCACTGGCGCCTCCGGGCCGCTGATTGCTGTGGACGGCGTACGCATGACACGCAAGCACATGTATTTCTCATCCGATAAAGCCCAACGCGAACTGGGCTATCACCCTCGTTCAGCGCAGGAGGCGCTGGCGGATGCTGTAACATGGTTCAAGACACATGGTTATTGCAGTTGATATGCATGTAATGCGCTGGCTCTGCTTCGGACTGACCTGATATGAGCATGAAAACAGGCGCCCAACTCGGTCTAATGATCGGACTCACCATACTGATCTCTCTGATGATCTGGCAAGGCATCGATGAAATTGCCACCGCACTCATCTCAGCCGGTTGGGGACTACTTATCGTCACGGTCTTTCACCTGATTCCGATGCTGAGCAGCAGCATGTGCTGGCATACCCTTTTCCCTTCCGGACAACGGCCGGCGCTATTGCGTCTGTTGCAAGCACGATGGATTGGAGAATCCGTCAACAGCCTACTGCCAGTCGCCCAGATCGGCGGTGAACTGGCCAAAGCCCGGTGGATGATGCATTACAACGTGCCGGGAAGTACGGCTGGCGCCAGTGTCGTGGTAGAATTAACCATTACCCTGATGACCCAGATTTTGTTCACCATGATCGGACTGACACTGCTGCTGTTGCAGGTGGGCTCCAATCTGAATCTGATTCTGGCGATCATATCAGGCTTGTCCGTTATCGGGGCACTGCTGGTCATATTTTATAGCGTCCAGCGCCAGCATTTTTTCGGTAAAATAGCGCATAAGGCCGAACGCATTGCCGGTGGCAGGGAATGGCTGGCTTTGTCTGGCGGTGCCGATAAGCTTGATCAGGCAATTGAGCATATCTATGGCAATAAACAAGTATTGGCTACGGCCTCTGCCTGGCGTTTGTTGAGCTGGCTGATCGGCACTGGTGAGGTCTGGCTGCTGATGTACTTCCTCGGTATGCCTGTCAGTTTGATGGAGGCACTATTGCTGGAAAGTCTTGGTCAGGCCATCCGCGCAGCGGGTTTCCTCATCCCTGCTTCGCTGGGCATTCAGGAAGGTGGTTTCCTGCTGCTTGGCGCCGTTCTGGGCATCCCGCCACAAACAGCGCTGGCTCTTTCTCTGGGTAAACGGGTGCGCGAACTGGTACTGGGGCTGCCCGGCCTGATCACCTGGCAAATCGGCACAGGGCACCGACTATGGCGACGCCGTCAGGCAGAACAGGCCACGGAGTCATGACACCGCTGCAAAAGACCCGTTTCATCGCCCATGCATCCAAACGGCTGCTCGATGACAAGGCCTTATATGCCCAGCTTGTTATTACGCATAACTGCAATCTCTCCTGCGCCTATTGCAATGAATATACGACTGGCGCACCGCACCTGCCCGTCGATACGTTGATGCGGCGCATCGACAAGCTGGATGACCTGGGCGTGCTGATTTACGACATTCTTGGCGGTGAACCGCTAATGCATCCCGCACTGCCCGATGTAGTGGCGCATATCAAAGCCAAGCAACATGGGGCCAATCTGGCAACGGTGATCAGCAACGGTTTTCTGCTCACCGCCGAGATGATCAATGCGCTCAATGCTGCCGGGCTCGATTTGATGCAGATCAGCGTCGATTCCGTACACCCCGGCGCTCAGTCGATGAAATCCTTAAAGAGCCTGCTGCCCAGATTGCGCATGCTGGCTGAACAGGCACAGTTCACAGTGAAGGTGCAAACAGTATTAACGCCGGAAACAGCGGCTGAATACCATGCGTTTCGAGAACTGCTGGCCGGGTTCCCGTTTGAATTCAGCTTTTCCTTGCTGCATGAAGCTGGCGGAAAAATCGCTATCAGCGGCAAACCATATCTTGAATTATTTGATCATGAACAATTATGGGGCGGCATGAAGTTGTACGAGGAACATGCCCGCGCGTTGCTATCCGGCGATTTCAGCAAGCCATGGCAATGCCTCGGTGGTTCCAAATTTCTCTACATTAACACCAACGGGCATATCCAGTGGTGCAGCCAACAAACCGGCGCAGACCTGCCGCTGACCAACACGACTCCGCATGATCTGGCCGCATCGCATTGCCATAAACCGTGCGAGGCCGGTTGCGCTGTCGGCTGCTCCCGCCTGATTTCCCATGCCCTCGGCGAACCGCTCAAAAGCCTCAGAACAGGATTGAAAACCCTCGCCAACATTCGCCCCTCTGCCTAACGCGCGCTACTTGCTTCATCTCAGTAAAGCAAATTTCCCAAGCGGAGAATTCAGGCCATGAAGCACATTAACACGGTATTTCAGCAATTGCTAAGAGAGGTTCCAGCCATCAATTTGAAAAGGTCATCAATCGCTACGAAGGAAACAGGCGGATCAGGAGTTTACCTTGCTGGACGCATTTCTGCGCCATGATTTTTGCACAACTTTGTTCGCGCCAGTCGCTACGTAATATTGTTTCCGCATGGGACAGCCACGCCCGTTCGTATTACCATATTGGAGCCCGTAGGGTGAAGCGACCCACTCTGGCCGATGCCAATGCAAAGCACCTTGCCGGCATGTATATGGAACTATTCTACTACCCATTGGGGAAATCAGGAGGCAATCGCATTCACCTTCTGGACGGCATTCCGTAGTGGAAAGTCAGGGTGAAGGTTCACACTGTTTATGACCCTGATGCTAAAGTTTCAACATTCTTTTCCATCGCCAATGCCAAGAAGCATGATAAATGAGCTGCGGAGAAGATGCCCTTGTTGGACGGCGCAACCTACGTATTTGATAGAGCCAACAACGATTATTCATGGTTTCACGACATGACTGAACGTCAGGTTCATTTTGTTGGGCGTATGAAGTCCAATGCCAAATTCGAAGTTATCGAAGAACCTCCCGTAACCGGAAATAGAGTTTTGGAAGAACAGTTGATCAGGCTATCTTCGCCGAGTTTGTTTCAAACGAAAGGACGATGGCAAGGTACTCAGCTTCATCACCAATGACATGAACTGCTCTGCAACAGAGATTGCCGACCTCTA
>CAYUBK010000183.1:0-3920 GCA_964442955.1 uncultured Zetaproteobacteria bacterium
TGTAGTCATCATTATTTTTTTCATTGGGATTAAACCCTCCATTTCATTTTCTAACTCTCGCAAAAAGAGCGATGCCTGAAATAGAGAAAGCTTGCTGCCAGTTCCGACAGCGATTGAGAACAATCAACCAGCTTTGAATTTATAATGTTAAAACATTGAGTTAGATTAACCCTGCCGGATTTTTATTCACATCAGTTTTCCCGAATATGGGAATTTGCACTTATTTCATTCCCGGTCATGGGACCGTGGATGCCATCATGATGGCACAATCATTCCAGCTTTCGGTACAAGGTGGACAAACCAACATCCAGACGACTGGCGGCCAAAACCTTGTCACCGCCGCAATCATCAATCACGCGCTCAACCCATGAACGCTCAAAGCGCCGTATTGCCTCAGCCAGTGTAATATCCATATCCGAGTCTGCCGGCTCATCACCGAAAATCAGGGATCGCTCCAGATAGTTTTTCAGCTCCCGCACATTACCCTGCCACATACGTTGCTGAACCTGTTCAACCATATTTAACGGCATCTGCTCCACATGCCGCCCCATTTCCGTCGCCAGCTCCCGGTATATTTTTTCCGCCAGCGGCAATAAATCATCCGGCCTGCTGCGCAGAGGCGGCACTTCGATGCTCAACACGGACAAACGGTAAAATAAATCCTGCCGAAAGCAGCGATTTTCGATCATCTCCGCCAGCTCCACATTGGTCGCAGCGATCACTCGTCCTTTGAAATGCAAATCGCGCGTACTGCCCAGCGGACGAAACACGCCATCATCCAGCACATGCAACAGTTTTGCCTGCAACTGCATGGGCATTTCACCAATTTCATCCAGAAACAGCGTTCCTGCACCAGCTTCCTCAAACAGTCCTTTCTTGTGTTTGTCCGCCCCGGTAAAGGCGCCCTTGCGATAGCCGAACAGTTCGGACTCCAGCAGATTCTCAGGAATAGAGGCGCAGTTAATGCTCACGAAGGAGCTGCTACTGCGATGACCGCTGGCATGCACCAGTTTGGCCAGCAAGCCTTTACCGACACCTGTTTCTCCGGTAATCAGTAACGGCGCATCGGAACCGGCCGCCCTGGCTGCCAGATTTTGAATCCGCTGCATCGGTAGGGATTCACCCAATACCGCCAGCCTGCTTTCGGCCAGCTTGCGCTCCGATTTTCGAGTCACCTGACCTTTGAGGTTTTGCAGCTCATCAAGGCGCTTCAAGCGGGCAAACAATTCATCAAAGCGCAGCGGCTTGGAGACATAATCATAAGCACCAGCCTCAATGGCCTGCATGGCTACATCCCGGTTGCCAAACGCTGTCATAAAAATAAACGGTATATCGATACCTTGATGTTGACAGTAACGCAGCGCCGCAAAGCCGTCGCCATCCGGCAAATTAATATCGGAGAGCACTACTGAAGGCGCTTCTCGCTCAATCATGCCAAGACCCTGCCCCATATTTTCAGCTTCCAGCACATCATAGCCATCTGCTGCCAGCATCTGGGCAATGCCTTCACGAATACGCCGTTCATCCTCAATAATCAGAATCAACATACTGTCTCCTCTCTGGATTCCGGCAGCGAAATTCTGAATGTACATCCGTCAGAACCATTGGTCTGCAACAACAAATCACCATCCATCTGGCGGATTAAATCCCGGCTGATAGACAGCCCCAGCCCGGTTCCTTTCCCTTTCTGTTTGGTGGAGAACATCGGAGAAAAAATTTCCTCCACGTGCAGCGGGTCAATACCACAACCCTGATCGGACACATCCAGCAGAACGCAGCCTTTTTTGAGATCAGTTTCAATATGCACCACAGACCCTTCCGGTGAAGCATCAATAGCATTGAGCAACAAATTCACCAATACCTGTCGCAACATATCGTCACTGCCCGGAATCAGGTCGATATCAGCATGCGGTTGATATGCCAGATCCACATGTCTAGCCGTCCTGGCCAGCCCCACCAGTTGCATCGAGCTATCGACCACCGCTTTCAAATCGATCACACCCTTTTTTGACATCCGGGATGGCCGCCCGAACTCCAGGATATTGCGTATAATAGTTTCCGTGCGACGCAGTTCATCTGAAACATGTTTCAGATGGATTTCGACTTCGCCGTGTGTGCCCGCCTTGAGTCTATGCGCAGCTATATCCAGCGAGACAGAGGCTGCGCTCAGTGGATTTCCCACTTCATGGGCGATATTGGCAGTCATCAGGCCGAGCGCCTGCATTTTTTCCTGATGTGCCTGCAGGCTGCGGGCATGTACCAGTTCTTCCTGATGATGCCGAATAGATGCGCCCATAACATTTAAGGCACGAGACAAATCACCAATTTCATTCGCCCCGAATTCAGGGCCTGGCTCCATGGTATGCCCTTCACCCATGCCGCTTTCACCAATCCGTGCCACTTTGGAGCGCAGCATCACCAGCGGCCGAATCACGCGCAGATACATATAGGCCGTCAAACCGGACAACAGGGCAAATAGTACAATAAGCGAAGCAATAAAATCGCCGCGCATATCCATATGCAGCCCGGCCACGAAACGCATGGAATCATTGACCGAATCATCCATATCATGGTGCTGCTGCATCAGTACGTGCGAGAGGCCTGCCAGTTTTTCATCCATTTCCTGCATCAGGATAGGCCCTTCCATATTGCCCGTGGCAAAAGGCAGGGCAAATACCTGCTCGGCGCTTTTATTGATATCATCTACGGCATGCAATATCTCTGTAACGTCAACACCCTGCCTGGCAACATTATCGACCCCCTTGCGCAAGCGGGGCATGCTTGCACGGTAGGCATTGATATGTCGCTCTGAACCGGTAATCAGGAAATCATGGACATGAGCCGCCTGACTGCGCACGCCCAATTCCAGTTCATGCAAGGAATGGCTTTTATGATTTACCGACTCAATCTGCAAAGCCCGATCATGAATATTGGATATATCACGGAGCTGCTCCCAGCCTACGAGGGCTGCCACAAAAAACACAGCCAACAACCACAACGCTACCACGCCGGACAGACCCCGGAAAAAATTCATCCATTCCCTCCTTGGAAATCAGGTGTTTTCAAGCATGTTCTGGAAACTGTAACCTGCACAGTTTCATGACCACAAATTCAGATCAAAATGCACCATCACCGCCCTGAGAATATCACTGCGGGTAATGATGCCAACCAGCTGATCGCGATCCATAACAGGCATAGACCCGATTCGTTGCTCAACAAACAAACGGGCAATGTGGCGCGCATCCGTACCTATATTTGAGCTGAGCACATGACCAGTCATCACATTTTCGATTAAAATATCCTGTTTTTCGCTGGCGCAATGCACACACACAGTCTCTGTTCCACACATGCATTTAACTATATCCCTGCCCGAAATCATGCCGACCAGCTTCAATTCAAGCGACAATACCGGGATATGCCTGAACCCACCCGACTCCAACATTTCCAGCGCTTCATAAACCGAAGCATTCGAGGACACTGACACCACCGGCGAACTCATGATTTGCGCCGCTTTGAGCGAAGGCGTTTGATCAACCGCACTCGCTGCAGCCCTATACTTTTTCTGCCCAAGCACTGCCCGATGTGCTGAACCCGGAGGGTACCCGGTATTCCCGGAAGCCTTGATAGCTTGCTCCGGCGTAATAGCTGCTGCCTTTGTTACCGCCGGACGCACAAATAACTTCTCCAGGGGCACAGGGTCTGTGATGCCAGGTCCATACACAGTAAACATTGCTAGGAGTCTGTCTGAATTAGGGTGATCGTAGCGACCAGTAGCAAGCGCCGCTGGCGCGCGATAGCTCTGACAAAGTCAAAAGCAGCATGATTTTGAGGTACATAGTGGTAACTATGCAACGATAAATCAGGATGTTTTGGGCCGTTATCCCTGCCGCGCAGTAGATTTCTCATAAGTCCGACAGACT
>CAYUBK010000184.1:0-3913 GCA_964442955.1 uncultured Zetaproteobacteria bacterium
TGGCTCTGGGTGGCAAAGCCGATCAGATCAACCCACTGGCACCGGCGGAACTGGTTATCGACCATTCTGTGCAGGTGGATGTGTTCGGATCGGATGCGGCGCTGGCTAAAAATTCCGAGATTGAATTCTCACGTAATCGCGAACGCTATAACTTTCTCAAGTGGGGCCAGAAGGCCTTCGATAACTTTAAAGTCGTGCCGCCGGACACGGGCATCGTACATCAGGTCAATCTGGAGCATCTGGCCCGCACTGTGTTCGTCGATAACAACAACGTCGCCTACCCCGATACACTGGTCGGCACTGATTCTCACACCACCATGATTAACGGTCTTGGTGTGCTCGGTTGGGGAGTGGGCGGCATTGAAGCGGAAGCGGCCATGCTGGGGCAGCCTGTTTCCATGCTTATCCCCAAAGTCGTCGGTTTTGAGCTGACCGGCGCGTTGCCCGAAGGCGCAACGGCTACCGATCTGGTGTTGATGATCGTCGAACAATTAAGAGCGCATGGCGTGGTTGGAAAATTTGTTGAATTCCATGGTGAAGGCTTGAATCATTTACCTTTAGCCGATCGCGCTACTATCGCCAATATGGCACCGGAATACGGCGCGACCTGCGGCATTTTTCCGATTGATGATGAAACCCTGAATTATCTTCGCCTGTCCGGTCGTTCCGAAGAGAATATCGCACTGGTCGAAGCCTATGCCAAAGCGCAGGGCATGTTCCGCTCTGCCGAATCCACTGCTACCTACAGCGAAAATCTGGGACTGGACATCTCTACCGTCGTGCCATCCATTTCCGGCCCGAAGCGGCCTCAGGATCGCATTGCACTGAGCGATGCCAAAACGAGTTTTGCAACTGCTGTTGAACAGATCAAGTCCGAAGCCGGGTTGAATTCCAGTGCGGTCAACACCCGCATCAACGATCAGGATATTACGATTGATGAAGGCGCAGTCGTCATTGCCGCCATCACCTCCTGCACCAATACATCCAACCCGTCGGTCATGCTCGGTGCGGGTCTGGTGGCCAAAAAGGCGGCGGCACTGGGTCTGAATGCCGCTCCGTGGGTAAAAACTTCGCTCGGCCCCGGCTCGCTGGTGGTCACCGAATACTTGCAGGGCGCAGGCCTGATCGAACCGTTAAAACAGCTTGGATTCCATGTCGTGGGTTACGGTTGTACAACCTGCATCGGCAATTCCGGCCCGCTGCCTGCGGAAGTATCGGCAGCGATTTCCGAGGGTGATCTCTCCGTCTGCGCAGTGCTTTCCGGCAACCGCAATTTCGAAGGTCGTGTGCATGCTGAAGTGCGCATGAATTATCTGGCCAGCCCACCGCTGGTGGTGGCTTATGCCATTGCCGGCACCATGAACATTGATCTGTATAACGATCCGATTGGCAAGAGTTCTGATGGGTATGATGTCTATCTGAAGGATATCTGGCCGACGCAGGCTGAAGTGGCCGAAGCGGTGGCCGGCGTATCGCGCCAGCAATTCACCAAATCCTATGCCGATGTCTTTGCCGGTGATGCGAACTGGCAGAATCTGGCAGCACCGGAAGGTGAGCGTTTCGCATGGGAAGACGATTCCACCTACATCCAGAACCCGCCCTATTTCGTTGGCATGGGCAAGGAAGCGGGCAGTATAGCCGATATTGAAAACGCCTGCGTGCTGGCTCTGCTGGGCGATTCCGTCACCACCGACCACATCTCTCCTGCCGGTGCGATTAAAGCCGATTCTCCAGCCGGCTTGTACCTGCGCGAGAACGGTGTGGATCAGAAGGATTTCAATTCCTACGGTTCGCGGCGCGGCAATCATGAGGTGATGATGCGCGGCACCTTCGCCAATATCCGTTTACGCAATCAGCTTGCGCCGGGCACTGAGGGCGGCGTCACCGTGCATCTGCCGGATGGCGAACAGACAAGTATTTACGATGCGGCCATGCAATACAAAGCCGACAACGTGCCGGCCATTGTCATTGCGGGTAAAGAGTACGGTTCCGGCTCTTCGCGTGACTGGGCTGCCAAAGGCCCTGCTTTACTCGGTATCCGTGCGGCGATTGCCGAAAGCTATGAACGCATTCACCGCTCCAACCTGGTCGGCATGGGCATCCTGCCGTTGCAGTTTGCAGACGGCGATTCAGCAGCATCGCTGGGCCTGACGGGTCGCGAAACATTCAGTATTTCTGGTGTTGAAGAAGGCGCACGCGAAGTAACAGTGACTGCGGACGATAAATCGTTCGCTGCCATCGTGCGCATCGACACACCGAAAGAGTGGGATTACTACCGCCACGGCGGCATCCTGCACTATGTACTGCGCCAGTTGGCGACAGCGTAAAAATACCTGACGATACATATAACCTAATTTCCGCATAAGCGGGAATGAGGTTATTGGTTTTTGGCTAGCAACTTATCCAGTGCAGCAAACAGCTCGGGTGCCATAAAGGGCTTGCGCAGGTGCTGCATCAATAATGCATCGGTGCCCAGATGTTCATCCAGATCATCCGCATAGCCGGTGAGCAACAGCGTGGATGGGCGGAGATCAACGCCGAGGGTAGCGACCTGCCTGAGAAATTCAGCGCCATCCATAACCGGCATGCGTACATCCAGCAGGGTAAAATCCGGCTGTCCGTATTTCTGCACCCAATCCAGCGCCTCGCGCCCGTTGACCTTTTCGATAACCGTAACATCGAAATCCTTGTCATCCGCCCAGAGTTCCAGCATCGGCACAAGGATTTCGCGTACCTGTTTGTTATCATCAATCGTAAGTATGGTTTTCATCTACGCATCCTGATTCAACGGCAGCCAGATCGTGAAGGTGGACCCTGCTCCCGGCTCACTAAACACGTTCATTTTGCCGCCATGATCTTGCACAATACCATAGCAGATAGACAGGCCAAGCCCGGTGCCTTCGCCCACTGGCTTGGTGGAAAAGAATGGCTCGAAAATACGCTGCTTCGTCTCTTTATCCATACCCGGCCCATCATCACGCACCGAGATCAACACGCCATCCACGCCATCCTGACGTTCACTCTTGCTGATTAATTCCAGCTCGCCGTGCTTGTTCAGAACATATCTGGCATTGGTTATCAGGTTCAGCAGAATCTGTTGAAGTTGACGATGCGATGCCATGACCTTGGGCAGCCCATCCTGCAAATTATAGCGCAACCTGATACCTGCATGATCGAGTTCTTTTTTATACATATTGACGACAAAGCGAATATCTTCATTCACATCATCCAGCTGCTTTTCATTGCGCTCACTACGGGAAAAACGCAACAACCCCTCCACAATGGAACGGGCCTGTTCCATACCGGAAACGGCTTTATCAAGCATGGTTTTGCGTTTCTCCGTATCCATGTCCGGCTTGATTTGCAGCATACTGAGCATACCCATCGGGCCAGACAGGGCATTATTCAGTTCATGCGCCGTACCCGCCGCCAGTTCACCCAGGCTTTCCATCTTCTGCAACTGGAATACCTGCTCGCTCAACTTCTTCTTCTCCTCTTCCAGCGCCAGCTCACGGGACAAATGCTCTTTCTCGCTGACCAGGGCCTGCCGCTTGGCCATCTGGCGCAGTGTGATCGCAGCGCCAATCAGAATTGCAATCAGGAATGCGATGCCGAGCATATAAATACGATTGGTTTTTTCACGCACCAGACCCGATACAGCAGAATCATCATAGGCCAGGTTCACCGTGATATTATGCGGCCCCACCTTGCTGCGCGCGCTGGCCACAGAGAAACCTTTGCCATCAATATTGGCGCGGTGAATGCCCGGCTCCAGCACTTTGGATGGAAAAGCCGCCAGAAGATCCTTGGCCAGCCTGGTGCGGTTGGAGTCCACTGCGCCTTTCGGCACGACACGCGGCAACACCGAATGGTAGAGCACTTCACCGCTGCGCTCATCGACAATCCAGTGCAA
>CAYUBK010000185.1:0-3907 GCA_964442955.1 uncultured Zetaproteobacteria bacterium
GATGTGCTGCAACGCGCTTACGACCTTGTCAGGCAAAACAAAGGTAGCCCCGGCATGGATGGGGAAACCTTTGATAGCATAGAGGCAAGAATAGGAAAGTCCGCTTATTTACAAGAGTTACAGGAAACACTGAAAGCAAGAACCTATCAGGCGATGCCGGTAAAACGGGTAGAGATACCAAAAGCGAACGGGGATACCCGTCCGTTAAGCATTCCCTGCATTAAGGATCGGATTGTACAGTTGGCTGTAAAGCTGGTGATCGAACCGATCTTTGAAGCGGGTTTCAGTCTGCACTCCTATGGGTTCCGCCCCAAGAGATCAGCCCATCAGGCGATGGATGATATCACGGATGGTCTGTTAAAAGGCCATACTCATGTTATTGATGCTGATCTGTCCAAGTACTTTGATACTATCCCGCACGATAAACTACAAAAAGCAGTGGCCGAGCGTATAGTGGATAGCCATTTACTCAGCCTGCTGCATCAGTGGCTTAAAGTTCGGGTTATCAAAATCGATGAGGGAAAGACTCGCGTTATTGGAAGCGGCAAGAAAGCCAGGAAAGGAACGCCTCAAGGTGGTGTTATCTCACCGCTGCTGGCCAATATCTATCTCAATATTCTTGATCGAATATGGGATAAGCACCAACTGGCGGAAAAGTACAAAGCCCGACTGGTTCGCTATGCGGACGACATGATCATTCTTTGTGCCGGAGATACGGCAACACCTTATGCTATCCTGCAAAACATACTCGGCAGGCTTGAACTCAAGCTTAACGAGGAGAAAACGCAGATCAGGGATGCTCGGAAAGAACGGTTTGGTTTTTTGGGATTCAGCGTTTGTGTCGCCAAAGGAACTCAATCAGGGAAGGATTTTCCATTGATTGAACCCTCTGACAAAGCAATGCAGTCAATCAAAGAGGCAGTCCGGTTTTACACTCGCCGAGATATGAACCCTGTACCGCTGGATATAATCGTTAGCAAGCTCAACCAAACAGCCAGAGGCTGGAGCAATTACTTCTACTATGGGCATGGCCATCGAAAGATGAAAAAGGTCAAATACTACATGGAAGAACGCTTGCGGTTACATCTGAGGTATCGGCATAAACTTGACAATAGAGGGGCGGTTTACACATGCTTTCCAAGGCGTTTTATCTATGACCATCTTGGTCGATATAAAGTGCCTGTAACTCCAGCATGGAAAGGTGTGCATGCTTAAGGAAGAAGAGCATCGGAAAGCCGTATGCGGGAAAACCGCGTGTCCGGTTTGATGAGGGGGGGCTGCGTGATTTGCTTTTGTAAATCAGTCGGTTGCGCTGCCTTCTACTCTAATTGAAAGGTAATTGGGGTCATAAAGACCCAAGAGGGACATAGCCAATCGTTTCTTGGTTTATTCTTTGCAAATTTTTTTGCGCCTTGGCGTGCCATGCTTTTCAAGCTTAAAATAAAAAGCGTTTCACGAAAGTCGCCAAGGTATTTCATCCAGCCTAACTGCGACCACTTTAAAAGATCTTGGCTGTATTCATCAATCACCTCCTGATAAATACCAAAAGAGGATTTGTTGTGGTCAATGTATTTTTATGCGTGACTCCTTACAATACATTTTCTTTATCTTGTAGCTACAATCCGAATAAAGCAGGAAGAATGTTTGGCTTTGTGGTATGATAGTGAAAACCGGACAGGAGGTGATGACTGTGCGAATCGGCGTTCCCCGGGAAATCAAAAATCATGAACATCGGGTGGCAATCATTCCGTCCGGTGTTGAGGCGCTTGTTGCAGACGGGCATGAGGTGCTAGTGGAAAGGGGCGCCGGAACAGATAGTGACTTTTCCGATAATCAGTATATTAAAGCCGGAGCCAGTATTGCAGGAACGGCTGAAGATGCATGGGCTTGTGATTTGGTGGTGAAGGTCAAGGAGCCGTTGGCCAGTGAATATACATTTCTCCGGCCCGGTCTGATCCTGTTTACATTCTTGCATCTGGCCGCTGCGCCAGAACTGGCTCGCGTGTTGATGGACAGGAAGGTGAGCGCATTGGCCTATGAAACAGTGCAGCTTGAAGATGGGTCGTTGCCAATTCTGGCGACCATGTCGCAGGTGGCCGGGAGAGTGGCTGCACAGTTGGCGGTGCGCTTTTTGCAGAAGGAGAATGGAACGCCGTTTCCAGGCAAGGGCCGGCTTGCAGCGGGCGTGGTGGGGAGCGAAGCTGCCAAAGCGTTGATATTCGGTGCAGGCAATGTCGGTCTGAATGCAGCGGATGCGCTGGCCGGGCTGGGTGCGAATGTGGTGCTGCTGGAAGCCTGTACGAACCGGATTGCGTCAATACGGCCATCGCTGCATCATCATATTACTGCCATGCATTTTTCAGCCGAAAACGTTCAGTCGCAATTGCCCGATTGTGATATTCTGATTGGTGCGGCGTTGATTCCCGGCAAGCATGCACCGGGACTACTCAGGCGCAGCGATGTACGGCGCATGCAGCCGGGCAGTGTTTTTGTGGATGTATCGATTGATCAGGGCGGCATTAGCGAAACCAGTCGTCCGACTACGTATGATGATCCTGTTTATGTGGTGGAGGGGGTGATTCATTGCTGCCTGCCCAATTTGCCGGGCGCAGTGCCGCTGACCAGCACGATGGCTTTAACTGAGGCGAGTTTGCCGTATGTGCGTTTGATTGCGAAACATGGTGTTGGCCAGGCGGCAAGGCTGAATCAAGCGCTGTTGAAAGGGGTCAATATCCGGGATGGGAAAGTGGTGCATAAGGGTGTGGCTGAATCATTGACTACGCAAGGAGCGTAGCGAGGCAGTCAGGCGGAATCTTGCAACAGTTTGGAGATTTTTTTCAGAATGGATAACAGGCCATTCGGAACGCTTTTATGACATAATAGAGAGGTATACACCACATTTTCTCCGATTGCTGTCTCATGCGTGATGAGAATTCGACCTTCTTTAAGAATGACGCCGTTACAAACCGGTTCGCCAAATCCGCCGCACAGAGCCATGCGCCGCGTGGTTTCCATTACCATGGGTGAGTATAAGGCAAACTCCTCGCCTTCCGGCGCATCGCCAACTTGGGATAACAACTCACCTTCGCCATTGATAACGATGATGCAGAGCATATTGTGCTCCTGCCTGATTTTTTCGAGTTGGTGTTCGAGTTGATCCGTAATAGAAATAACCAGCCTCCCGCAATATCGTCAGTTTTCCGGTGCGTAGCTGAAACTATCGCTGCTGCTGTGCGTAATTTCAAGCGTAACGAGACAATGCAACGAGATTTAGGGGTTGATTGAAGTTACCGTGTACTTCTGAAGCGGAGCAGGCACATACCATTGTTCACTGTTATAGCCGATGCCGGCAGGGGCTGCTTTGACGCCGTGAATGCGTTTGTGCATCACAGGAAGCGAGTAAGGCGCGAACAGAAACACCATCGGTACGTCTTTGTAGATTTCCGACTGCATGATGTCGTATTGTTGTTTTCGTTGTTGGCGATCAAAGGTGCGCCGGGCGGTTTCCAAGGCTTTATCTACTTTGGCATTGCTGTAAGACAGGAAGTTGAACTGACGTGCGCCGGTCTGGGATGAGTGCCAGATGGTGTACTGATCCGGATCAGGGGACAGCGACCAGCCCAGAATAACCGCATCGAATTGCCGTTTGTTGATGAAATTCTCGATAAAGGCAGACCATTCCACCAGCCGGATTTTGACGTCAATGCCGATTTTCCTGAGCCTGTGCTGCATGATGGTGGCGGCATCAGCGCGTTGCTTGTTGCCATTATTTGTCAGAATTGTGAATGAGAGGGGAACGCCATTTTTATCAAAAACACCATCGCCATCAGAATCAGACCAGCCGGCATCAGCTAGTAGTTCCTTCGATTTCCCGGGATCGAATGGGAGTGGTTTAAGCTTTTTTTTG
>CAYUBK010000186.1:0-3872 GCA_964442955.1 uncultured Zetaproteobacteria bacterium
TTGACCACGCGTGAAGCGACCGAAGCGGCGGTGCGCGTGCTCATCGAATCCTCGGACGGGCAACGCAAATGGAGTACTGTTGGCGTTTCTACCGATGTTCTGGAAGCGACTTACCGAGCGCTGAATGATGCTATCGAATATAAACTGGTGATGGATCAGTCGCCGCCGCCGAAAGCGGAAAACATGTCCAAATGAAACCCCGAGGTATGATATGACGACAGACAATGCATTACAGAATAAACCCTGCGTACCGTGCCAGGGTGGTATAGCGCCGATGCGCGCAGACGATGCACGGGCCATGTTGCCAGCTATTGCAGGCTGGCAACTCGATGAGGCTGCGGTGAAACTCAGCCGTTCATTTACGTTTAAGAATTTTATGCAGGCGCAGGCCTTTGCTGTGCGTGTGGGTGAAATCTCTGAAATAGAAAACCATCATCCGGATATTTGTTATGGTTGGGGTTTTTGCACGGTGGTCTTCTACACCCATAAAATCGGCGGTCTGCACGAGAATGATTATATCATGGCTGCGAAAGTAAATGCGTTGTGAGTAAGAGTAAAAAGTGAGGCGTGAAGAGTCAGGCGTAAGGCTCCGGTAAAACAACACCTCACGCCTGACTCCTTTCCCCTCACTAAAACCTACATGCCTAAACCGAAGAAGCCTGAATCTTGATTATCCTGTACGCCTGCTGTTGCGGGTGATTCTTCTGTTGGCGCAGTGCCGGCGCGAAATGCCTCAAGTGAAATATATTCGCTATCATCGCCGGGCAGTAAGCCTGTTTTGGTATCAATTGTTACCCATTCAATGCCTTCCGGCGGCTGGAAATCCTTGACCGGTTTACCCTTGTGAAATGCTTTCATGGCCTGTAACCATGTCGGCAGCGCAGCTCTGGCGCCGGTTTCACGCCGACCCATGGGTGTTGGTGTATCGCGGCCAGTCCACACGCCGGTCAAAACCTGTGGCGTATAGCCCATAAACCACGCATCGACCTGTTTGTTGGTAGTGCCGGTTTTGCCTGCGGCAGGTCGCTTTAATGGAAGGGCGCGGCGGCCTGTACCGTGTTCAATGACGCCTTTCATGATATTGGTAATCAGGAATGCATTGACAGGGTCAACCACCTGCTCGGCAGGGCGCATGGAGTCATTGACGCTCATAACCGGATCAACATGGCACACCTGACAACGCTTGCCGGCCACGGCGCGGTGTAGTGTTTTGCCCGTACGGTCTTGAACCTGTTGAATCGCAACCGGTTTCCATTTGCGCCCCTGATCAGCCAGTACCGTATAGGCTTCCGTGAGTGCCTGCGGACTTACTTCGGTGGCACCTAATGCCAGCGCCAGCTGGGCCGGAAACTTGCGCCCAAGCGGGAAATTGGTCAGATCGTTTAAAAAGTGGTTGATGCCGACATTCTGCAATACCTTGATTGAGGCCAGGTTGCGTGAATGCTCCAGTGCATTGCGCAATGTGACCGGGCCGGCGAACTTGTTTTTGTAATTTTCCGGGCGCCAGAAATCCTCATGTTGGTTGCTGTCAAAAACAACCGGCGTATCCATAATAATGGAGGCCGGGGTCATGCCGCTTGCCAACGCACTGGTATACAATAGCGGCTTGAATGCGCTGCCGGGCTGACGCATGGCCTGACGCACCCGATCAAAGCCGGCTCTCTGGTAATCATAGCCGCCGACTCTGGCCAACACGGTGCCGCGTTCCAGATCGATGGCATACAGGGCTGATTCGATGGATGGCTCCTGCGCCAGCCGGACGCCTGACTTGGATAGGCCTTGCAAACGAATTTCATCGCCGGCAACCCATGTGCGCCGGCGTTGTTTCATGGCTGCCAGTTCGGCTTTGCTGGCACCTTCCTTTTTATATTTCGCCAAAGGTTTCCAGTGCCACTTGGGTTTAGATAAGCGCCAGATATTGTGCCCGTCGTTTACGCTCAAATCGCCGTTTTTATAGACTTTCTCAACCAGTGCCGGAATAAGGGAATCCGCAGTCGGGATGGCTGCTTGTCGCCGCCATGTTGCTAATAATGCATCATGTTCGCTGCGAGCATGATGGGTCGGGTAGCGATAATACTGGCGTTGTTCGACTTCCAGAACGCCATGGCGAACGGCGCGAATAGCCGCCAGTTCGGCTTGTTCATCATACGGAATAACGATAGTCAGCCCCTGTTTACGCAGGGTTTTTTCACCGAATTGCTCAACCAGTTCACGACGCACCTGGTCGGCATATGCATTAACCAGTTTTGCCGGTTCCAAAGGAGCTACGATGAGTGGCTCTTTGCTGGCTATGGCAACTTCCTGAGCATTGGCCATGCCGCTTTCCCGCATAAGTCGCAGCACTGTGTTGCGGCGCTGCTTGGCTTTTTTCGGTTTCAGATGCGGCGCATACTTGCCGGGTGCTTTGGGCAAGCCTGCCAGCGTAGCGCATTCGGCCAGCGATAGTTCATTCAGCGGCTTATGAAAGTAACGCCATGCCGCCGAGGCCACGCCGTAGGAGCCACGCCCCAGGTAAATCTGATTCAGATAAAGATAGAGGATATCATCCTTGCTGAATGATTGTTCAATGCGATAGGATAAAATGGCTTCGCGGATTTTACGGGTGTAGGAACGCTCCGACGAAAGCAGAAAGTTTTTGGCGACCTGCTGAGTAATGGTCGAGCCGCCCTGAACGGTATGCCCTGCTTTCAGATTGGCCAGAGCCGCCGACAAAATCCGCGCCGGGTTGATGCCCGGATGCTCATAAAACTGTTGATCTTCAGCCGCCAGGAAGGCGCGAATCAATTTTTTCGGAATTTCATTGAAAGGCGTAAGTATGCGGTGTTCATCGGCATATTCGGCAATCAGTTCGCCATCAGTATTGTAAACGCGCGAGACCAGCGGGGGCTGATAATTGGACAGCGTCGCCAATTCCGGCAGATTGCTGGAAAATATCATATAGGCTATGGTTAACACCATCGCCATCAGTACACTTAAGCTGACGGCAATTTTGACGATAAGGGAAAGGATGCGCATTAAACCGAATTCAAGCGGAAGCAGTCATAGCAAGCAAGGCGTAGTTTTGCAGGCCATCGCTTCGGCTGCCCGGCAACGACCTGAATCCAGTGGGGAATCACGCGGATTCACGCTGCTGGAAGTGATGGTAGTGATGATCATCATGGCCATCATGTCGGCCATTGCCATCCCCGCTTTTTCAAGCTGGCGTGAAAAGCAGGCTGTGCGCAATGCAGCGCAGGCGCTGCTGGCGCAGATTAAACAAGCGCGGGTACTGGCGGTATCCAAAAACCGTAGTGTGAGTATTACCTTTACTTCAACTTCTTATATATTTGACGCAGACACAACGGGCACTTGCAGCACATGCAAAAATGAGACCAGCAACCTCAGTCAGTATTCGAGCCAGTTATCTGTCTCTCCAACCACCACCCGCACATTTAGCAGTCGAGGCACCTCCAACTCCGGCAGCATCACCCTTACTGCAGGCAGCGCCAGTAAAAAGATTAAGGTGAATGTGATTGGCAGGGCATATCTGCAATGAAAACGCTGCGCCTGCAGGCAGGCTTTACCTTGATCGAAATTCTGGTCACGCTGGTTATTGTTTCGGTGGCTGTTCTTGCCCTTGGCAATTTTACGATTTCAATGGTTGGCAGCGGTCAGGTTTCGCGTGACCGCCTGACAGCAGTTCATATCGCTGAACAGGTGCTGGAGTTCTGGCAGAATGATGCCAGCGATTTTGCCCCGACGGTGAATACCGCTGATTGTAGCCTTAGTGCTTCCGGCACTTTACCCAGCTATCCATTAACTGCGACGTGCACCCCCTCTTCCGGCTCAGGCGGCTCCTATACCGTCGTCAGCAATCAGGTTCAGGCCAGTGG
>CAYUBK010000187.1:0-3869 GCA_964442955.1 uncultured Zetaproteobacteria bacterium
CGTTGATTCATAGTAGCGGAACAATAAACAGGTCATCGGAGCGTTCGCAACTAGCTGCATATGCTAGACATTTATACTACCCTACGATTTTCGCGCCAGCAATTTGCGTTTGATATTATTGATGGCGGCGGTCGGGTTGAGTTCTTTCGGGCAGGCTTCCATGCAGTTCATAATCTGATGGCAGCGGTATAAACGGAACGAATCTTCCAGTTGATCGAGTCGTTCACCCATCGCTTCATCACGGGAATCGACGATCCAGCGATTGGCCTGTAACAGGGCAGCAGGACCCAGGAAACGATCACCATTCCACCACCATGACGGGCACGATGTGGTGCAACAGCCACACAGGATACATTCGTAGGAACCATTCAGTTCAGTGCGCTGTTCAGGTGTTTGCAAACGCTCATGTTCCGGCGTCGGTGTTTCTGTTTTCAGCCACGGCTGAATCTGGCGGTACTGGTCAAAGAAATGATCCATATCGACGACCAGATCACGAATCACATGCATCGAGGGCAGCGGCCGAACATGAATTGGCTGTTTCAGACCGGCAACCGGCGTGATGCAGGCTAAACCATTGACGCCGTTGATATTAAGCCCATCAGAACCGCACACGCCTTCGCCACAGGAACGTCGATAAGTTAAACTGCCATCAAGTTGCCACTTAATATAATTGAGCGCATCGAGCAATTTCATGCCCGACTTGTTGACCGGCACATCATAGCTTTGCATGTACGGTTTTTCATCACACTCGGGATCATAACGAAATACAGAGAGAGTAATCATTTCGGCCATATCAATATACCCGTTTCTTGGGCGGAAACGAATCCACCGTCATCGGTTTCATGCGCACTGGCTTGTAGTCCAGCTTCACCTGACCATCCTCAATGGAGCCCAGGGTATGTTTCAGCCAGTCGACATCATCACGCTCAGGGAAATCATCACGCGCATGCGCACCGCGTGATTCAACACGTGCATGCGCACCAGCTGCTGTCACCCGGGCCAGACTCATCAAATTTTCCAACTCCATCGCTTCAATAAGCTCCGTATTAAAAATACGGCACCCGTCGGAGATTTTCGATTCAGGCAATTCAGTCGCCAATGCCTCCAGTCGTTCCACCCCTTCACGCATGACCTCATCCGTACGATAAACACTGAAATGATCCTGCATAATCGTTTGCATGCGCGCGCGCACATCCGAAACCTGTAGTGCCTTTCGTCCATCACTTGCGCTATTTAACCATGCTTCCACGCGCTGCACGCCTTTCTGCCAACAATCCTTATCCAGACTCGGATGATAACGATGTTGTTTCAGTCGCTTCATCACCTGATTACCACAAGCGCGCCCAAACACAATAATCTCGAGCAGAGAATTTCCGCCCAGACGATTAGCACCATGCACGGAAACACATGCAGCCTCACCAATTGCGTAGAGGCCGGGGCAATGTCTTTCACCTTCAGCTGTACTGTATACCACCTCGCCAAAACGATTGGTAGGAATGCCGCCCATGGTATAATGGGCTGTCGGCTGAACGGGGATCGGCTCTTTGGTGCAATCCACGCCGGCAAAACGCAATGCCAGCTCATGGATATTGGGCAAACGATCCAGAATCAGTTGTTCACCCAGATGATCCAGTTTAAGTAAGGCATAATCCTTGTTCGGCCCACATCCACGCCCTTCACGAATCTCCTGCGCAATGGCGCGCGACACCACATCCCGACTGGCCAGATCCTTGGCAGTCGGCGCATAACGCTCCATAAAACGCTCACCCTCGGAATTTAGCAGATAGCCACCCTCGCCGCGTACGCCTTCGGTAATCAACGGGCCGACATCAGCAACGCCAGTCGGATGAAACTGGAAAAACTCCATATCTTCCATCGGCAAACCGGCTGCCAACGTCAATGCGCCACCATCACCAGTGCAAATATGTGCATTTGTCGTCACCTTAAAAATACGTCCGGCCCCGCCAGTCGCCAGCACCACCGCCTTGGCCTGAAATAAATGATATTCACCTTTGGCAATATCCCAGGCCATCACGCCCTGACAGCCATTTTCGTCCCTGATCAAATCAAGCGCAAAAAATTCCTGATAGAATTGGGTGCCAGCGCGCAGGTTTTGCTGATACATGGCGTGCAGAATGGCATGGCCGGTTCGGTCAGCGGCCGCACATGTACGCAGGGCCTGACCACCTTCGCCCAATTCGCGCGATTGGCCACCAAAAGCACGCTGATAAATTTTACCCGTATCGAGTCGGGAAAATGCTACACCCTGATGCTCAAGTTCACGCACCAATTGCGGCGCAGCCCTGCACATATATTCAATCGCATCCTGATCGCCCAGATAATCCGAACCCTTGATGGTGTCATACATATGCCACAGCCAGTGATCCGATGTAATATTGCCAAGCGAAGCATTGATGCCACCCTGCGCCGCCACCGTATGCGAACGCGTCGGCAGGACCTTGGTGATGACAGCCACCCGGTGGCCGGCATCGGCCAGTTGCAGAGCGCAGCGCATGCCCGCCCCGCCGGAGCCGATAATCACCACATCGTGAAAATGATGCTCCACTTTATCTGTTGAAAGATATGCCACTTACCCTCCCCAGGCCCAGATAATGGCCAGCCACCAGATGCCGAATCCGGACATCACCAACAACATCGCCCCGATCAGCGCGACCCGCCATCCCGTCTGTTGCACATAATCCTCAAACAAGACTTTCAAACCGATATAGGCATGGATCATCAGTGCGACAATGAGAATCGTATGCAGCAAGCGGGAGACAAAATGGTCAATAATATCCAGCAAGCCCTGCTGATCAATACTGCCGCTATACACCGCCGCCAGCAGGAAAAACGGCAGTGGCAACAACAGTGCCAGCGCCACAGCAGACAATCGCTGCCAATACCAGTCGGAAAAACCGCCATGCGCTGAGCCGGGTTCTTTGGCAAAATTCATAACAGCACTGCCAGTATCAGCGCAGCAATCATACTCATTCCCAACACAAGTTTGGCGCTGTTACGCAAGGCGCTGCGGCTTTCATCCCAGCCGGCATCAATGATTAAAAAACGAATACCATTACAAAAATGATATATCAAAGCGGAACCCACCAGCCATAAAGAGAATTGACCAAGGCCGGAATGCAGCCAGTCAGATACTGCGGTGAAATTTTTGGCGCTGCCGGTCATACCATGCAACAACCACAGATATAAGGGGACAAACAATACCAGAACCACGCCAGTACCTCGGTGGGCGATACTGGCAATCATGCCGGGATGCCAGCGATAAACGGATAACCGGGGCGATAAAGGCCGCTCTTTACTAACTGACCGCTCGCTCATTTGGGCACCCCCTCCTTTTTATTGGCAACGCAACACATACTATACCCGCTTAACACGCATGAATACTTCTACCCTGTGATTGTAATAGAACTATCGCGTATAGTGAGGCAGTACCCATTGTCTCACTTCCACTTGCTTATCACAGGATGGAAAACTCCATGTAGCGCGTTGTTTGTTTCATGTCAGCAGGCTTTTCCATCCCGTTCAATGTGTTGACGCATTTCCGCCACTTTTTTTGCCAGTTCTCCGGCCAGATACCAGTGACTGCGATCACCGGCCTTGCCATGCAGAGCCACAGCCGCCGAGATTAACACATCAAGACTTACGCTTTCGTTTTCTGCTCTGGCAAGCTGGGCGCCAATCATGCCTGCGAGCACATCGCCTGAACCGGCCACAGCCAATTGCGCTGACCCGAACGGGTTAAGATAAATATCCTTGTCCGGCGACGCAATCAGGGTTTCCGACCCTTTCAATACTACCCGGCAATCATAGCGAGTGGTCAGCGCCATGATCGTTTTCTTACACATCGGAAA
>CAYUBK010000188.1:0-3859 GCA_964442955.1 uncultured Zetaproteobacteria bacterium
AACGCATGAATGCGGTCGATTTCGATGATTTGATGGTGCTGCCGATTGCTTTGCTGGAAGAACATAGCGATATCCGCGCTCTGTGGCAGTCGCGCTGTCGCCATTTTCTGGTCGATGAATATCAGGATTCATCGCGCATCCAGTATGCCTGGGTGCGGCTGCTGGTGCCGGATGATGGCAATCTGACCGTGGTGGGTGATGATGATCAGTCGATTTACGGCTGGCGTGGCGCGGAAGTGAAAAATCTGTTCCAGTTACAGCGTGATTATCCGACGCTGACGGTGATCCGACTGGAAGAAAATTACCGTTCGACCGGCTCGATTCTGGCTGCGTCCAATTCGCTGATTGCCAATAATTTGGAACGGCTCGGCAAAACACTGCGTTCCAATCTGGGGCAGGGCAAACCGGTGCGCATCTGGGAATCGCCCAACCCGGAAGAAGAAGCGCGGCGCGTGGCTGGCGATATCAAGGCAAGGCGCGCCACATCGGATGTGCAATGGGATGGCTTCTGCGTGCTCTACCGTGCTTCCTATCAGGCGCGGGCGCTCGAAATCGCCATGCGCGAGGCGCAGATTCCTTATCATATAAGCGGTGGCTTGTCTTTTTTCGATCGCGCCGAGATTCAGGATATATTGGCTTATCTGCGACTGCTGGCCAACGCCGATGATGATCTGGCTTTTATGCGCGCCATTGCTCGTCCACGCCGTGGCATTGGTGCCAAAGCACTGGGTGATCTGGGTGATTTCGCCATGCTACACGGCTGTTCGCTGCTTGGAGCCTGTACGCATGAGGATTTATCCCACAATCGTGCCGCCAATTTACGTGAGTTCGGTGATATGATGGTGGCGCTTGAATTTCAGTTCAGACACGCAGAGGCCGATGAAGCCTTCGATGCGCTGCTGGATATGACTTTACTGGAAGCAACTGTTCGCGCTGAAGCAGACAATGAAGACGTGGCTGAGCGCCGCATGGGCAATCTGATGGAATTGCGCCGCTGGTGGATACTGCACGCCGAAAAGGGCGGTGATCTGCCCGAATTTCTGCAACATATTTTTCTGCTAGCAGATAAGAGCGATGATGATCCCTCCGGTCAGGTACGATTGATGACCGTGCATGCGGCCAAGGGATTAGAGTTTGATCACGTCTATGTGATTGGCATGGAGGATGGTATTTTTCCCCATTCATCGGCGCTGGAAGAAAATCGTATGGAAGAAGAGCGGAGGCTGATGTATGTGGCCATGACGCGCGCCCGTTACCACCTGACCCTCAGTTATGCCCGCGTGCGCAGCCGATTCGGTCAAAAAGAAAAGACTGCGCCGTCGCCATTTCTAAAAGAGCCTGATCAGTCGGTGATGCGTTGGGTGGATAAGGAACTTGATAGCGAAGAAGCCAAGGAAGAAGCTGAAGATCATATGGCCGCCATGCGCAAGGCGCTGGGGATTTCCTGACTTCGGCTAGTTTTCAAGACAAATAAACTTGAATCGGTAAGGCGTATCTTCTGCTCCGACACTAATGATATCGCCATCTTCAAGCCGGGCCTGTCCCCCGCTGTCTCGGCCTCCGATTCTGTTTGATTCGACAGATGTTCCACAGGCGCTAAAGCGATCAATTAGAGTATAACCACTGCTATCTTTTACAATCGTAAAATGTTCTCTGGAAACGTTCATTGGCCGATCAGCATCGATTAAATAGAGGTCATTGCTGGGTTCATGGTCGGTGAATTTTACGCGCTCGATGCGTGTCAGTTTTCCGGACTTGTCCTGTATGCGTGATTCGCGACCGACACTAAACGGGAAGTGGGAGATTCTGATGAAATCATGTTCCAGACAGTTTTGTGGAACACAGGCTTTTGCTTCGGGTGTGATGACTTTCAATGCGGCCTTTGGCGTCAGTAGTTGTAAGATGGATGTTTTGTCATTCATGCGATAGGGCTCCTTATATTGCTTATATCTCACATTTATTATCAGGTATCGTGGTTGATATTGGCGATCCATCCGTGGGTCGCACGGATACTCTGAGTTTTTTCAGAGTATCCTTAGAGTTATGATTAGATTTGTGATCAATTATAGCAAGAATAGTGCCGATAATGCCGAATCAACTGCGTGAATAATTCTTCATGCATTGTTTGCAGATACAGGCGCGGTTTCTTGCATCTTCCGGTAGCTGATCCAGCAATGCATGGGAGAACTGTTCTGATTTACACCAGCACGGGGTGTCCGGCGCATTGTCGCAGCCAGCCATTGCGCAGCGATTGGGTTGTCCGCATAACGGGCAAATACGTGTGTCGATATCTGTTTCTGAAAGTGTCATTTGTGTAACAACACAAATATCTTGTCTGCCAGTTTATCAGAAATGCCGGTCGCCTGAGCCAGTTGCTGGCGGCTGGCTTTTTTGACGCCTTCGATGCCGCCGAAATGTTTTAACAATGTGGTGCGTTTGGCCGCACCGATGCCGTCGATACCATCCAGAGCAGATACGAACATGCTTTTTTTCTTGCGTTTTCGCATATAGGCGCCAGCAAAACGGTGCGCTTCATCTCGTACGCGGGCAATCAGTAGCAGGGCGTGGGAGTGACGACCGGGTTTCATCGGTGCGCCGATGCCTGTTTCTCCAGTCTTTAGCCAGCCGGGCCACAGGGTTTCTTCACCGAGCCTGCGCGAATCGCCTTTGGCTACGCCAACGAGTTTTAATTCGTGCAGCCCTGCATCGGTGGCAGATTGCAGCGCAATATTCAATTGGCCGCGTCCTCCGTCAATCAGCATCAGGTCAGGGCACGGGATAGAATCTTCTCGAATGGCGCGAAAGAAGCGCTCCAGCACGGCGGCCATGGCGCCGTAGTCGTCGCCTTCGATGATCCTGCTGTTGATGCCATCGAGTTTATAGCGCCTGTAAAAATCCTTCTCCGGGCCCTGCCAACCGGCGAATGTGATGGCTGCGACCATTTGTTTTCCGCCGAGATGGGCGTTATCGACAGCGGCAATGCGTTCAGGGGTGGCATCGAGTTCAAATAACTCTGCCAGCGACTCAAATGCGGCCTGCTGATTTTCCTGCCTGCGGCTAGCTACAAGCTGCCGGCCGGAATGGGTGACTTGTTGCAGCCACTGCACGCGCGCACCGCGTTTAGGGCAGTGGATATCGATTTTTCTTTGCGGATGTAGCAACGCCATTAATTGTTGCAGTGCTTTTATATCTGTTGCCGAGGCAGACAGGCAAATCTGTTTTGGCGGCGTTTGTTTGTTGTATCGTTCGATAAACAGCGATTGCAGAATCTCAATATCATCGGCATCGCCGGCCTGATCAATGCGGATATTGTTGCAACCCAGATCGTGGCCAGCCCGGCGTACACCAATGCTGGCTACGAGGCTTGTCCGATGGCGGATCAACACAATGGCATCGGCATTATCCGGCAATGCGCTGGTATCCGAACCGGCCAGTACGCTGCGCAACGCTCGGATGCGGTCGCGCAGTATGGCGGCTTGCTCGAATTGTTGCGCTTCCGATGCTTGCTGCATGGCCTGTTCCCAGTTTTTCAGCAGGTCTTTGTCTTTCCCCTTGAGGAAAAACCGAACGTCATCGACCTGACACCGGTATTCGCTTTGAGAAACGAGATCACAGCATGGTGCAGAGCAGCGGCCAATCTGATGTTGCATGCAGGGGCGGGAGCGGTTGTTGAATACCCCGTCCTCACAATCCCGAAGACGAAAGATCGACTGCATCTCGTGCAGGGTGGCGTGGACTGCACCGGCGTTCGGAAACGGGCCGAAATATTCACCCGGCAATGAGCGATTGCCGCGATACATCATCAGCTTCGGATAGGTCTCATCGCTAAGCAGGATATAGGGATAGGATTTGGAATCCT
>CAYUBK010000189.1:0-3679 GCA_964442955.1 uncultured Zetaproteobacteria bacterium
GGTGTTCCTCGATTTTGACCACAGTGCCGGATGTCGGCGCATGCACCGGCACCGAGACGTAGCCTTCGGATTTGGCGATTTTCTGGCCGCGCAATACATGATCGCCGACATGCACCAACGGCGAGCAGGGCGCACCGATATGCTGTTTCATGGGCAGTATGTGTACGGGCGCCAGTTCGCAGACCTCAATCGGCGACGCGCCGGTCAGTTTATGCTGATCCGGATGTACGCCACCGGGAAAGCTGTGCGCCATCATGCCGAGCCGCTGGGCAATATTTCTAAACATGGCCGGCATGTTGTTCTCTCCTTTCATGCGCTAACTGCGAGCGCTTGGTGTCCGGCAACGGCCACGACCAATGCTCCAGCAGTTCCGGTTTGGTGACCATATCAATGCAATCGACCGGACAGGGTTCCACACATAGTTCGCAACCGGTGCAGTGATCGGCAATGACAGTATGATATTGTTTCGGTGCGCCGATAATGGCATCGACCGGACAGGCCTTGATGCACAGCGTGCAGCCGATGCATTCGTCCTCCCGCACAAAGGCCAGCCTTGGCGCAGACGCTTCTTCCTCCACCGCTTTCGGCTCCACGCCCATCAAGTCGGCGATTTGCAACATGGTGCGTTCGCCGCCGGGTACGCAGTGGTTTACTTCTTCTTCACCGGCAGCCACGGCTGTGGCATAGGGTTTGCAGCCTGGATAGCCGCATTGGCCGCACTGGGTTTGTGGCAACAGGGCATCGATTTTGTCCACCATCGGGTCGCCCTCGATATGGAATGCTTTCTGGGCGATGGCCAGAATCAGGCCGGCTGCGAGCGCGAAAGCGCCCAGACTGGCCAGGGCATATAATAATCCTGTCATGCGTGGTTAAACTTTAACCAGGCCGGAAAAGCCCATGAAGGCCAGACTCATCATGCCAGCTGTAATCAGTGCGAGCGCCGAACCCTTGAAAGCGGTCGGCACCGGTGCGATCTCAATGCGTTCACGCAAGCCTGCGAACAGAATCAGTACCAAAGCAAAACCCATTGCCGCCCCGGCTCCGTACAATGCCGAAGTCAGAAAAGTCTGTTCCTGCTGCACATTCAGGATGGCCACGCCAAGCACGGCGCAATTGGTGGTAATCAGCGGCAGAAAAATTCCCAGCCCCTGATATAATACCGGGCTGGTCTTGTGGATCATCATCTCGATAAATTGCACCAGCGCCGCGATTATCAGGATAAAGAAGATGGTTTGCAGATAGAGTAAATCCAGTGGGATCAGCACATATTGCTGCACCAGCCATGATGCTGTGGAGGCCAGCGTCATCACAAACATGACGGCGAACGACATGCCGATGGCCGTCTCCACTTTCGAGGAGGTGCCGAGGAACGGGCAGATGCCGAGAAATTTGGTCAATACAAAATTATTCACCAGCACAGCGGAGAGCAGAATCAGCGCAAATTCAGTCATAGCCGCGCAGTATAGGGCGGTGGACTATCTGCGTACACCGCAGAAAAGCCACACTGAAGATGATGGATGTTAGTGTGATTGCTGCCAATCAGACAGGAAACCGATGATGGTTCGTAAAGCTTCGGGCTTTTTCATATCACCGCGCGGCAGAATAAAGTCTGCGCATTGTTCATAGAGGGGATAGCGAATAGCTGTCAGCTCCTGTAATTTTTTTAAGGTATCACCAGCAGCAATCAGTGGCCGATTGCTATCGCCATCAATACGATCAGCTAGAAATTCAGTGCTGGCCTTCAGCCAGATGACCGGAGGATGCGCATTGAGAATCAGACGATTCTCCTCACATTCCACAATGCCGCCGCCTGTGGCAATGACGGCATGGTTGCCAACCACTTCACGCAAAGCGTTTGTTTCCATCTGGCGGAAAGCTGGCTCACCATCCCGCTCGAAAATATCCGGAATCGAATGGCCAGTCTGTTCGACGATATAATCATCCAGATCAATCAGCGGCAGATTGAGGTGCGCAGCCAGCCGCCGACCAATACTACTTTTACCCGAACCCATCAGACCCACCAGAATCGGGCTGATTGGTGATGTATGTCCATTTGTATGATTCATGCACCAATCCTACCGGCTCAGTGAAAAGAAAGAAAAGCTTTGGCGATACTTGGTATCACTTTTGCTTCCAGTAGTTTGGTCTTATTACGATCACAGCAGGTGGATAGATGGCAGATGGACAGGTAATAGATGAACTCTCAATACGGCAATTGCTACAGGTAATGGTCGAAAAGGATGCCTCCGACTTATATTTAATGGCCGGGGCACCTCCTGGTTATCGTATCAATGGTGTGATTCGCAGGCTTGGCGAAGTGGAGGTTAGCCCAGTGACGGTTGAGCGACTGGCCGACAAGCTCATGAACGAAAAACAGAAGGCTGACTTTGCCGTTGAAATGGAAATGAATCTCTCCGCTGCTATTTCCGGGCTTGGCAGGTTTCGCGTCAATGTTTATCGACAACGCGGCACAGTTGGCATGGTGATCCGTCAAATTACTACTGAAATTCCTACTGTGGATGAACTGAATCTACCGGATATTTTTAAAGATATCGCCATGAGTAAGCGCGGGCTGGTGCTGATGGTTGGCGCGACAGGTTCTGGTAAATCTACTTCGCTGGCTGCCATGGTGGACTGGCGCAACAGCAATCAGGCCGGTCATATCATTACTATCGAAGATCCGGTTGAATTCATGCACCCGCACAAAAAATGCTATGTTACCCAGCGCGAAGTAGGTTCTGATACCGTATCATTCCGCAATGCGCTGAAAAATACGCTCAGGCAAGCGCCGGATGTCATCCTGCTTGGCGAGATTCGTGACCGGGAAGTCATGGAGCACGCCATTGCCTTTGCCGAAACCGGCCATCTGGCTATGGCCACGCTGCATGCAAACAATGCCAATCAGGCGCTGGATCGCATACTGAACTTCTTCCCCGAAGAACAGCATCAGCAGGTTTATATGAACTTGTCGATGAATCTGCGCGGCATTTTGTCACAGCGGCTGGTTAAAACGGTGGATGGCAAGCGTGCTGCTGCAATCGAAATTCTTGTCAATACGCCGCGCATTGCCGATCTGATTCTTAAGGGCGATGTCGGTGCGATCAAGGAGGCCATGGAATCAGGCGCACAGAGCGGCATGCGTACTTTCGATCAGTCACTGTTTCAGTTGTGGCAAAGCGGAACAATCAGCGAGATTGAAGCACTCAGAAATGCCGACTCGGCTAACAACTTGCGCCTGAAAATGAAGATGGCGACGATTGAAGGCTCTTCCGGAGGTGAGGAAAGCGTCAACACTGATGATATTTTACAACACCGGTCCGATGATGATGAGACTGGCGGGCTGAAGTTAACTATATAATATATAGATAGCCTTGGAAAAGGTGTTTGTCAGACACAGATAGCGCACCAATGCAGCCAGACGCTGTAGAAATAAGTCTGTTAGAATCGCGAGTGTAACGGATCTATGTGCGATGTATGGTTGCCCAAAATAAACCTGTTGACGCAATCAAATGCGACGCTATTGTTCGCCGCCCTCGCCAAGACGGGGTGACGCTGAAAGGCGTTACAATCGACTTGGAAAGGGAGTTTAAACAAAGGTGTTGACGCACCGAAAAGCGGCGCTAATGTTCGCCGCCCTCGCCAAGACGGGGTGACGCTGAAAGGCGTTACAATCGACTTG
>CAYUBK010000190.1:0-2201 GCA_964442955.1 uncultured Zetaproteobacteria bacterium
GGCGACTCGCCTTTTCTGAGCAGGCGATAGGCAAGGCCCTGCGAATCAAACAGGTGCAAACGATTGCGTTCATCCTGCCACAAGGCCGTCGGCACGCGGGCATCGGCCTCAATCTGCAACCGATCTGGCAATACGCGGGTAATGCGTACGGCGGCCAGATCGGGGATGCGCTGCAACCATTGTTTACGTAACAGTTCAGGGCGCGTACTAAGGAAATCCCTGCTTGCCATATTCTTTAATTGCATCTCAATGGCCTGTTTAATCGGCGCTTCGGCCTTGATATCCCAGTGGGTGATACTCCATTTTTGATTCAGCCAGATGGCGCTGGTGGTGGTCAGCGTGGCGATTAAACCGAAAACCAATATTCGGCCCATGCGTTTCAAGCTGCGGCGGCGTGCTTCTTTCTGCATGGCCGGATCAACGCGGCGCTGATTGGAGCGACTCATTGCCCACCCCCCGGCTGTTTCTCATCGTACTGACCATGCTCAAGCTGCGCCGAAGCCAGTATACGTAAGCACAGTGTCTCGAAATCAATGCCGGCAGCCGCAGCGGCCTTGGGTAACAGGCTGGTTTCGGTCATGCCCGGAATCGTGTTGATTTCCAGAATCACCGGTTCGCCGCCAGTCGGTATAATCATGTCCACGCGTGGTGCGCCGCAACAAGCGGTTGCAGCCACTGCTAATTCCGCCCGCTGCATGCAATACCTCAGCGTTTCAGCCGGCAGGCGGGCGGGGCAAAAATAGTCGGTTGCGCCAGCCGTGTATTTGGAGGCGTAATCATAAACGCCGGATTTCGGAGCCACTTCAATTGGCATCAATGCTTCGCCATTGAGTACAGATACGGCAATTTCTCTGCCTTTGGCTGGCATTTCTGCCATCCATCCGGCTGTATCGACAAGCCCCAAAGCCTGCCATTCGCTCTTCGATGTCGCATAATGCAAACCAATGCTGGAACCTTCCGCCACCGGCTTGATAAATACGGGATAACGAGTCGGGCCATCTGCGCCAATGTCGATGCTGACCGGTGTTTGCAAACCGGCATGGTTCAACACCTGTTTACTCAACGCTTTGTCCATACACAACGCCGAGGCCGTCACACCTGAACCGGTATAGGGAATGCGCATGGTTTCCAGCAAGCCTTGCACGCAACCGTCTTCGCCCAATGTGCCGTGCAGAGCGATAAAGGCTTTTTCGATGTTCGCTGTAGCAATTTGTGTGGCCCAGTCGTGGTTTAAATCTACGCCCACAGCATCCACGCCCGCCGCCTGCAGGGCGCGCAATACGGCTGCGCCCGATTTCAATGAAATCTCGCGTTCTGCCGAAGTGCCCCCCATCAACACACCGACATGGCCGAAACTACGGCGATCAAATTCAACCATTGCCGTCTCCCGCAATGATATATTCCCATTCGCCGATCATGCGTACTTCTGTTTCCAGTTCGATGTCGCTGTGCTGTTTGACTGCCGCCTGCGCTCGCCGAATCAGTGCGACAATATCCGCACTGCTGGCTTCGCCCGTATTGATGATGAAATTGGCATGTTGGTCTGAAATCTGAGCGCCGCCGATTTTAAAACCTTTCAAACCAGCCGCTTCAATCAGTCGGGCGGCATGGTCGCCGTCCGGATTTTTGAACACGGAACCGCAGTTCGGTTGCGCCAGCGGCTGCGTCGATGAGCGGCGGCTGCGCATGCTGCGCATACGTTCGCGAATTTCTTCGGGGGAGTCCGTTTGCAATTCAAAAGTAGCTGACAACACCAGACTGCCGGTCGGTAAGTCGGTATGGCGATAAGCCATTTTTAAATCAGCATGCTCTATTTCGATGACGTTACCATCACGCAAGACCACTTCGATGCGGTGTAGCGAATCGGAAACCTGCTGGGAAAAACAGCCGGCATTCATGGCAACGCCGCCGCCGATGTCACCGGGTACCGTGGCCATAAATTCGCAACCTGTTAAACCATGCTCGGCGCATTGGCGAGCCACTCGGCTCATGCGCGCGCCGGCACCGGCGTGTACATTGCAGTTAGCAAAAGAAATATCATCCAAATCACTCAAATCGACCACGAAACCGTCAAAGCCGGTATCCGGAATCAACATATTACTGCCACGTCCAAGCGGCAGAATCACTACATCGGCAGGGCACGCCTTGATGGCGGCGATCAGGGCCGCTCTATCAGCCGGACGGAAGAACCAGCGCGCCGG
>CAYUBK010000190.1:2301-3826 GCA_964442955.1 uncultured Zetaproteobacteria bacterium
CCGCCTCGCGCATCTGCTGCGCCAGCGCACCGATTGAGCCGGCCCCCATCAGTACAACGATATGGCCATCGGCCAGTTCAGATGCAGCTAAATCGCGGGCAGATTCCAGGTTTTCCAGCAATGAAACATTGCGGTGGCCGCGAGCGCGCATGCCTTCTGCCATCTGTCCGCTGTTGGCACCATCAATTTCCGCTTCGCCGGCGGCATAGACCGGCAGCAATGCAACTGCATTGGCAGCATCGAACGCGCCCATAAACTCGGCCATCAAATCATGCGTGCGGCTATAACGGTGCGGTTGGAAAATGACCGATATATGCCGTTCCGGCCAGCATTGGCGGGCTGCCGCCAGCGTTGCCATCACCTCTTTCGGATGGTGGCCGTAATCATCAACCAATACCCCTGTTCCGATTTTCATGCGCTGAAAACGGCGCTGAATGCCTTCAAATGAGGCCAGCGCCTGACGAATGATTTCAATATCAATATCCAGATCCAGCAGCACAGCTATTGCCGCCAGTGCATTTTCCGCATTATGACGCCCCGGCATGGGCAACTGGAATGCGCCCAGATCACCCAGCGTCCGGCTTGCAGCGGTAAACGTTTGACCTTCCGCATTGGCTTGTATGTCCAGCAGATGCAAATCGGCCTGCGGGCTACTGCCGTAGGTAGTGATCGGCTTGTGCAAGCGCTCACGCAACGCCGCCACATTCGGATGTTCATGATGCAACACCACCCGCCCGTAGAACGGCACCAGATCGACAAAGGTGTGGAATGCCTCCATCAGCGTATCGAAATCGCCGTAATGATCCAGGTGTTCGGGATCGATATTGCTGACTACGGCAATCGTTGGCGACAGGCGCAGGAACGAGCCATCGGATTCATCGGCTTCTGCCACCAACCACGGACTGGCACCGAGGCGGGCATTGCTGCCGCAGGCAATCAAACGACCGCCGATCACATAAGTCGGATCAAGACCTGCTACTTCCATGCCGTGTGCAATCAATGAGGTCATCGTTGTTTTGCCATGACTGCCTGCCACCGCAATGCCCTGTTTCATGCGCATTAACTCGGCCAGCATGTCGGCGCGCGGAATCACCGGCACGCCGAGTCTGTGCGCTTCGGCAATTTCCGGATTGCTGTTATCAATGGCGGAGGATACGACGACGACCTGCGCATCGCCCAGATTTGCGGCTGCATGACCGACCATCACATCCATACCCAGACTACGCAGTCGAACGACATTCGGACTCTCGGCTATATCGCTGCCCTGCACAGAAAATCCCTGATTGTTTAACACTTCAGCAATGCCGCTCATGCCGATGCCGCCGATGCCGATCAGGTGAATGCGTTGCACGCGCGCCTTCATATGTTCACCTCCGCTGCAGTTGCCGTATCCATCGCAGGTAGAAATTCAGCCAGCACCTTCAATTGTTTTTCCTGTGCATCATAAGGTGCGGCATCGCATGCGGCCTGACTCATCTGTTCGAGTTTGGCCGGATGAAACAAGTAGGCATCGATCTGTGCGGCC
>CAYUBK010000191.1:0-3789 GCA_964442955.1 uncultured Zetaproteobacteria bacterium
GGCGTTTGACGTCGCCCGCTGCTGGCAGCATGGCAAACGCATGCTGGCTGAAATCAATGGTATTTCAGACTGCGACAGCGCCACTGCATTTAAAGGCATGAAAATTTGGGTGCCTGCCGACGATGTCGAAACCGATGACGATGAATACCTGTGGGAAGAATTAATTGGCTGCGAGGTACGCGATGCCGATTCATTGCTCGGAACGGTGATTGCACTGGAAGAATATGGTGCACAAGATAATCTGGTGGTAAAAGCCGCTGCTGATGCGGCGCAGCAAGGAGAATGGCTCATCCCATTCACTGAAGAAATCATCACAACGGTCGATCTCGACAACAATCTGATTGTGATCGACATGCCCGAAGGCATGGATGCATGTTTTACGCCCAGCTTCTAACCCTGTTCCCCGAGTTTTTTGACTCACCCCTATCCTGCTCAATTCCGAAGCGGGCGATTGCCGCCGGCATCGTCAGCGTCGAAGCCATCCAGATTCGTGATTTCGCTACGGATAAACATCACAAAGTCGATGATTCCCCCTATGGCGGTGGCCCGGGCATGCTGATGAAGCCGGAACCGGTGGTGGCCTCGATTCGCGCGGCGCGCGAAAAGCAGCCCAATACGCACGTGGTGATGCTCACGCCTTCCGGTACCCGCTTTAACCAGGCCAAAGCGCTGGAATTCACCGAAAAGCAGGGTATCACGCTGCTCTGTGGTCGCTATGAAGGATTCGATGAACGTATTTGCGATTACGTCGATGAACAGATTTCACTGGGTGATTATGTGTTATCCGGCGGCGAACCGGCAGCTATGTCCGTGCTCGATGCCGTCATTCGGCTGTTGCCGGATGTGCTCGGCAGTCCGGAATCGGCTGTGCTCGATTCGTTCAGCGAAGAGGGCATTCTCGACTGGCCGCATTACACCCGCCCCGAAGTGTTTGAAGACAAACGCGTACCCAATGTACTGCTATCCGGTAATCATGGTGATATTGAGCGCTGGCGAAAGGAGCAGTCGTTGTTGCGCAGCCAGAATCGGAAATGCGATAAATAGTTTTTTATCCGGACGGTTCCCGCTCACGGCGCTGCATGCTTACAAATTGCGGCTCCCACTCTCGCGTAGCCAATAGTAAACCGACATTATGCCGCTCGCTTAATGGTTTTACGGCGCTTTCTTTCATCAATTCGGCAAACTCATGCGCCAGCACGTTCAAGCGTTGCATCAGCGTTTCGCGGGCTGCCTGCGTCAGCGGGCCATGCAAATAAAGCCGCATATCGCGCTCGTCAGAAAAACCAGAGTCGAGGAACTCACCAAGCAGGCGGCGCTCAAAGAATGACTCAATCGGCCCGTGCGGCAGCCACCGGAAATCTTCGGCCACACACAAACGAATCCTGTTACCGGGGTGCAACTCAAGCAATTGCAGATGCTCCAGTTGGTTGAGATAAGCAATCAGTTCGGATTTGGTAAAACAGAATGAATTCAAAATTTCATCGAATGACCAGTGGTTGCGTGCACAGATCGCTACGAGAAACAATCGCCGGTCGCCCATCAGTTTCTTTTCCTGCGTCATACTCAAGGTGGATACCTGCTGGCGGCTTTCATCAAACATCCGTACCAAATCCATAAAATCCATGTCGATCAACTGACATATACGATCAATACGTTTCAAAGTGAAATGGCAGGTGGAAAACATTTTTTTCACACTGACCTCACTCAATTCCAGATGCCGGGCCACATCGGCGTAGGTATAACCGTTGAGCTTCAACGCCCGCTTGAGCATTTCAATCGCTGCTCGGGTATTGTCCATGCTGATCCCCTCCAATTCATCGCTTTCCGCAAAGTATAGTTTTATTATACTATTAATAAAGAACAGTGATACATATCACTAAATTATTCCCTTATATGATACCTAACCCCCAAAATGGCGTGACCGAAAGGCAAAAGACAACAAAGGAGAACGTGATGAAGAATTTAATCTGGATTATCTCAATACTGGCTGCGCTCATGAGCAGTCAGCAGGCCATGGCAGCCGGCAGCACAAGCCACTCCGGTCAGGCTATGATCCATTCCGTACAGGCATCCGGTCATGCCGTGCTGGGGTCAGCCCAACTGGTATCTGCCTCTGTGGCCATTCCATTGAAGGTGGTCGGCGCTATTGGCGCAGTCAGTGGTCAGGCAGGCGATGCTTTGATGAAGTCATCGAATGCGGATTTCAGCAAGCCGCTGAAAATAACGAATGAAACGATAACGGCTGGCCCATCGCCGGATAAAGCTCTTTACAGAGCGGGGAGGGAATGATGTACAAACAAGCTTATGCCATAGCCATCATGATCAGTTCATTGCTGATCTGTACGGCCCCGGTTTGTGCCGGCAGTGCAGCAGGCGGAGAGCCGCAATTTGAAGCCGGGCAAATTATCTCATTCGCCAAGAAGGTGGAGAAGGCAGTTGCTGATCGTGGTGCGAGGGTCTTTATATTGGCCAGGCTCGGCAGACTTGCATCCGATCTTCCGGATGGATTCCACTATACCCATGTGGCTTTCGGCGTCTATTCGATGATCAAAACGGCGGACGGGCGTCAGGTTCCGGGTTATGCCATCTATAACCTCTATCAGGATGAAAAGGTGCGCGATCGAAGCAAACTGATCACGGATTATCCGGTCGATTTTTTTGCCGGTGTTTATGAACTGAAAACAAGCATACTGATTCCAAAACCGGCGTTGCAAAAGCAGTTACTCGAAGTGATTGCATCGGACACCTACCGCAAACTGCATAATCCTGATTATTCGGTGGTGGCCAACCCGTATAATCGTCAGTATCAGAATTGCACCGAGCATACGCTGGACGTGATCAATGCTGCGATATACCGGACAGATGACATTCGGCGTATCAAGGCCAATGAGCGGGCTTATTTTGAAGCCCAGCGGGTAAGAATCAATCCGCTGAAAATGCTGGTTGGCGCACTGGCCATGCCCGATGTCAAAACTTCGGATCAGAAAGGCGGCATCAAAACCGCATCGTTTTCAACGATTGCCCGTTATCTGAAACAGTACGATCTGGTGCAGGAAGAACTGGTGATTGCACAATAAGCAAGCACTGGAAAGCCGGCCCTCTTTCGGGGCCGGTGACCCAGCCAGCAACCTGCCTACTTGCCCATCCCTCTGTTCCAGATCAATTTCAAACGCTGTTTGATGGCTTGATAGAAGGGGCGACCGAGCAACAGTAAACTCACAATAAAGCTAATCTCAGCAGCCACCAGCATCGATGTTGCAACTATGGCAATGCTTTCAACATCCGCATCCAGCACAAATGGCGCAATAAGCACCAATGCCCACAATAACCACGACAACCAGAATAAAAATAAGCCCAGTATTCGTTTGAATTTCTGCCATAGCTTTACGCCCTGAGCATCCATTTACAGGAGAATCAGGCCACTTCACGACCAGCATCGAAGATGACGATTCTGGTCGTACAATCCAGGCCTTCAAGCGGCAAACGCGTTTCCAATTCTGCCACTTTGGAACGGCGCGCGCTGGTCTCCGGGTGTTTGGCGATCAGGAAAGAACAGATATCGCAATATTCCTCAATGGAAATATCATAAGTGCCGATGCGTCGTCCCAAAGCGATAATCTCTTCCTTGTCCGCGCCAATCAACGGCGGCAGCAGCGGCAGGTCGGAGGCATCGTAAATGGCATGGATATTGGCCAGCGTCTGGCTGGCTACCTGGCCGAGCGAATCGCCGGTCACCAGCGCCTGCGCTTTTTCCTGACGCGCAATCAGGGCGGCGGAGCGAATCATCTG
>CAYUBK010000192.1:0-3786 GCA_964442955.1 uncultured Zetaproteobacteria bacterium
GGGGAGCGTGCTGGATATGGAGCTGGCCAAAGTGAACAACATTGCCAAGCTTATTCCCAACGATCTGAAAATGACGCTGGAAAAGGCACTGGTGGATGAACCCAAGTTAGCCAAAATGATTGAGCAGGATGATGAAGTGGCGCGTTTGTTCGAGTTGGCCAGACGGTTGGAAGGGCGTCACCGCAATGCCGGCAAACATGCCGCCGGCGTGATTATAAGCCGTGAACCTTTAACCGAAACTGCGCCGCTGTTCAAAGTGGCCGGTGAAGAGGGTAAGGTCGTGCAATGGGATATGGCCCACGTTGAAAAAACCGGCCTGATCAAGTTTGATTTTCTGGGCCTGAAAACGCTTACCGTGATTGATCTGGCTTGCAAATTAATCAAGCAGTACGACCCGCGCCCCGAAGCACAGTGTTTCGATATCACTGCTATACCGATGCATGACCTTCCAACGTTCAAGCTGATGCAGGCCGGGCATACCAGCGCTGTCTTTCAAGTGGAATCGTCAGGCATGCGTGATTTGCTTACCCGTTTATTGCCTGATTGCTTTGAAGATATTATTGCGCTGGTGGCGCTGTATCGCCCCGGCCCGCTCGAATCGGGCATGGTGGATACCTTTATCGAGTGCAAACACGGACGTCAGGATATCGTTTACCTGTTGCCGCAGTTAAAGCCGATTCTGCAGGAAACCAACGGGGTGATTCTGTATCAGGAACAGGTGATGCAGATTGCCCAGAAACTGGCTGGATTCTCACTCGGTCAGGCCGATATGTTGCGCCGCGCCATGGGTAAGAAAAAACCCGAAGAGATGGCCAAGCAGCGCAAGATTTTCATGGCCGGTGCGGAAGATCAGAAAGTGAACCTGGACAAGGCCGAACAGATTTTCGACCTGATGGAGAAATTCGCCGGTTACGGCTTTAACAAATCCCATTCCGCCGCCTATGCATTAATTTCTTATCAAACCGCTTATCTTAAGTCTCATTTTCCGCAGGCATTTATGGCCGCTACGATGTCCTGTGATATGGGTAATACTGATAAAATCGCTACGCTGGTAGCGGATTGCCGTAATATGCAAATCGAGGTGCTGCCGCCGCACATCAATGCATCGGATTGGGAGTTTCGACCCGAGAAGGATGCGATTCGTTATGGTTTAGGTGCCATCAAAGGGGTGGGGGAAGCTGCTGTTCGGGCCGTGGTGACCGAACGGCACAGCAATGGCGCTTTTTCTGATTTTGAAAACATGATGATGCGCAGCCCTGCACGCACCTTGAATAAGCGTATTCTTGAAGCGATGATCAAGGCTGGCGCGTTGAAAGATTTGATTCCGCATCAACGCGCCGCACTGGAAGGGTTGGCGGATACGATGGAACAGCTTGGTCGAAAGCGTAAAGAATTCGCCTCCAATCAGTCCGCCCTGTTCGAGATGACCGAGCCGGAACATGGCGGCGGCTTTCCGCTGACGCAGGTCTGGAGTCCGGGCGAGTGTTTGCAAGCCGAACGCGAGGTGCTCGGGTTTTATCTGACCGGCCATCCGTTAGAGGCGTATTTGAATCGCTCTACCGGTCTGGGCGACTGCAATTTAAGCCAGTTGGCCGAGCATGAAGATGGTGCTCAGGTGGTTATTCCTGTCGGCGTATCCGGTATCCGTCAATATCACGGCGGGCGCGGCACCATGGCCTTTGTTCAACTGGAAGATTTACATGGACAAGCGGAGATGGTTTGTTTTGCCAAGCTCTTCAGCGAATCCGCCGAGCTGCTGGCGGCCGATACGCCGTTACTGTTGGCAGCAAGGGTGGATAAATCGCGTGGCGATGAACCGACGCTGGTGGCCGAAGCCATCACCGCACTGGATTTGATTATGCCGACGCTGGTTGCTGAAATTCAGATTTCCGCCGCCAGTATAGCTTGGGATGAAGTGACGCTGGCACGCCTGAAAAGCGCTGCTCAGGGCGGCAAGGCGCGTCTTTCATTCCATGTGCGTCTACCTGACGCTAGTGTTGCGATTCTGAGAACCGGCCCGTGCATCGAATGGTCAGATGGCGTGAAGACGCAACTGGATGCGCGTTTTGGCACAGAAGCGGTGCATTTGCGTTGCAAATCGTGGCAGCCGCCACGCAAGCAGCAGGTGCGTCGGGGTAGTTGAATTCGGATTAAAGGAGAATCACAGTGGCATACAGTTATCTTGAATTTGAACGTCCGATTGCTGAGTTGACATCGAAAATTGAGGGTTTGTCGGGCATGGGTTCCGGTTCCGGCATCAATATTGCCGAGGAAGTCGAACGTCTGAACGAGAAACGCGACAAATTGATTGAACAGATTTTCAGCAATGCCACCCGAGCCCAGATTTGCCAGCTGTCGCGTCACCCTGATCGCCCTTATATCCTTGATTATGTTCCCCTGATCTTTGATGATTTTCAGGAACTGCATGGTGATCGTGCCTTTTTTGATGATGCGGCCATCGTAGGTGGTATTGCCAATTTTCGCGGCAAAAGCGTGATGGTGGTTGGTCATCAGAAAGGGCGAGATACCAAAGAGAAATTAAAACGTAATTTCGGCATGCCTCGCCCCGAGGGCTATCGCAAGGCGCTGCGCCTGTTTAAACTGGCTGAACGTTTTGAAATGCCAGTGCTGACCTTTATTGATACTGCCGGTGCATGGCCGGGCATTGATGCCGAAGAGCGTGGACAGAGTGAAGCGATTGCCCGCAATTTGCAGGAATTAGCGGCGCTCAAGGTGCCGGTGATTTGCACAGTAATTGGCGAAGGCGGTTCCGGCGGCGCACTGGCCATCGGCGTAGGAGATCGCATGTATATGCAGCAGTTCTCGACCTATTCAGTAATTTCACCGGAAGGGTGCGCGGCCATTCTCTGGCGCGACAGGGCATTTGCCAACGAAGCAGCAGAAGCATTGAAGCCCACGGCAACCGACTTGCAGAGTTTAGGTCTGATTGACGCTATTATTCCGGAACCCAAAGATGGCGCACATCGCAATATTGAAGGTGCAGCCGATAGCATTGCGGAAACGCTGGAGCAGGCATTAAATGAGCTCCTTGCGCAGCCTTTGGGTTCTTTATTGGCTCAGCGGACTGAACGGTTGCGTCATATAGGAAAGTTCAGCGACAAATAACTGGTTTATGAACTGTAAGCATGGAGAGGTACTCGAAGTGGTCATAACGGCACCGACTCGAAATCGGTTGGGGGCTTAACGGCCCCACGTGGGTTCAAATCCCACCCTCTCCGCCATCAACATAAAAGGCTGCCTTCAGGCAGCCTTTTATGTTGATGCGCCGCGCGGCCAAAAAGAGAACCCCCGGTTCATGGCGCACATCCGTGTGCGCCCCCCTTGCAGGGCGCCAAAGCCACAGCGTGCAATCATGCTATCCTGCATGATTGTCGACAAATCGGCAGGATAGCCGATTTGAACGTCGCTTTAGCGACGGCCCCAAAGGGGTGGAAGGCAGGAGCCCGACATACAAATGTGCAGGAGCGATTTGAACGTCACAAAGTGACGGCCCGCAGGGCGAGGGGCAGGAAGCCCCGAGTAATCCCACGGTAATCCCCCCATTCAGTGTTTTTCCAAGATGATTGTACAAGCAAAATCCACTGCCATGTACGTTTTTTAAATATGCACAAAAAAAACACCCCGCCTTTTCAGACGGGGTGCAGATGAAACATGGTTGCGATTAAGCAGCTGTGACGTTGCGAGCCTGAGGGCCTTTCTGGCCGTCTTCAATTTCGAATTCTACTTTCTGACCTTCAGCCAGAGACTTGAAGCCTTCTGTCTGAA
>CAYUBK010000193.1:0-3750 GCA_964442955.1 uncultured Zetaproteobacteria bacterium
TGAAATCATGCAGGATATTTTACGGGACTTTGGTTATCGGGTAGTGGCGGCTGAAAATGGCAAGCAGGCGCTGATGATGTTTGTCGACCATGCCTCAGAGATAAAATTGGCACTGTTGGATATTGTGATGCCGGAAATGGGTGGCGTAGAAGCTGCCAAACGATTGCGTGATCTGAATCCTGATTTGCCGGTTCTGTTTCTCAGCGGCTATGAGACGGGCGCCTCCCCGAATGATCAACTGGAGGAAAATGATATTACCGTACTCACCAAGCCCGTTGATCTGGCTGAATTGAGCCATCATATCCATAAACTATTAAAAGGGTGACAATGTGGCTGAATAACGCGGTGGTAGAGAAAACATTCGCACGCTTATTTGAGCGGGTGAAAACGAATCCTGTTAACGCGGAAAAATTCAAATTGCTGACGTGGCAATTCAAATGGCGCGGCAGCCTTGATGGCACGAATCAGTGAAGCATCGATGGCACCATTGCCCGAGCTTTCGAGGATTTTGACCGAGGCGACATCGCCATTGGGCAATAGCTTCATTTCAACCAGCGGGTCGGTGAATTTGGCAGCGGATACCGATAGTTTCCAGTGCTCCTGCACAGCCGCCTGCATCAAGGCTATATACCGTTCTTTTTCGCTGCTGGATAATTGTTTTCCCATCAGGTTGGCAAGTTCGGGGCGCGAAGTGCTGGCTTTTCTGGTGGGGGTTGACCTGTCGGTGGTGGATGCCAACGGAGCGAACGGGTCAAAATTGTCTTTTACCTTGGCTTTCACAGCTTTTTTTGCGACCGGTTTTTTGACCCTGGGTTTAAGCACCGGTTTAGATTTAACACGCGGGGGCACTTTAACAGGCTTCGGTTTCACTGTCGTCTTTTTGGCCTTTGGTTTCACTTTTGGTTTCGGTTTTACCTTGGGCTTTGGTTTTACTTTTGCCTGTTTGTGTTTTACCGGCTTGGCTTTACGGTGAGAAGGTTGCTCCAGCTTGGCCAGTTGCTTGGCCGAAATCATCATCACTTCGATGCGTTTTAGCGGTTCGGGACGATGTTGCTGCTGCCAGTAGATCAGCGCGCCGATGATGGTGAACACCAGCACATGCAGCAGCAGTGCAAACAGCAGATCCAGTGATTTCAGATCCCCACTGTGCACATGGCTGGAGTTGCGGCGATACCTAGCGGCGCGGCTCTGTGACAAGTCCAACCTTCTTGATGCCAGCGCTTTCCAGCAAGCCCATCACTTCGGCGACACGACCATAAGGCGTTTTGGCATCGCCACGAATGAATACGGGAAGATTTGTCTTGGCTTTGCGCATGGCCAGAATACGCGGTGCTAACTGCTTTATATCAACGCTGTGCTTTTGCATATAAATCTTGCCATTGGCGCGAATGGTGATCACCAGCGGTTCAATATTCTGTTGCAGGGAAGGGGAGTCGGCTTCGGGCAGGTCGACATTGACGCCCTGGGTCAGCAAGGGTGCTGTGACCATGAAAATAATCAGCAACACCAGCATCACATCGACCAGCGGCGTGACGTTGATTTCTCCCATCGGTTCGAGGTCTTTATTGCCCCATTTGCTTTGTCCGGCCCACATGTCGATTATCCCTTGATATGGCGGGCGATGATATTGAGGAATTCAGATCCGAATTGCTCCATATTGGCGCCGGTACGTTTGAGATCAGCCGAGAATTTATTGTAGGCGACTACAGCAGGAATGGCGGCAATCAGCCCGAAGGCGGTGGCAACCAACGCTTCTGCAATGCCTGGAGCGACTGCGATCAGCGATGTGTTTTTGGATAGCGCAATGCCCTGAAAGGCGTTGACGATACCCCAGACTGTGCCGAACAGGCCAATGAATGGCGAAGTAGAACCGACCGTGGCCAGGAAGGGCAAGTGACGGGAGAGCTTTTCCATTTCTCGTGAAAATGCTGCATCGAGTGAACGGCGCACTCCGTCAATGCCGCTGCCAGCAACAATTTTACCACTTTGGTCTTGTCCGGATTCACGACGGGTGCGCATGAATTCGCGGTAGCCGGCCTGAAAAATATTGGGTAAGGGTGAATCCGGATATTGCTGTGGAATGCCGGCCAGAATCGTATCCATATCCGAACCGCTCCAGAAAGCCTGCGAAAAAGCTTCCGCTTCACGGCGCGCCTTGCGGTATAAACGCCATTTATTGAAAATAATCGCCCAGCTCACCACTGATAATAGCATCAGCAGCACCAGCACGCCTTGCACGATGATGCCGGCATGCAGGATAAGGTGAACGATGGATAAATCCTGGGACATGTGAACTCCTAGATATACTTTTTCAATATAGTTGTAATTGCAGTGGGTATCCTGCTAACCGATCCGTCCCGTTTGATACAGGCCAGGTGAATCTCGGCTTCAGTCAACAACTTACGGTCTTTCTGTCTGAAAATACGTTGGCTGAAAACGATACGGGCGCCGCGCATCTTCATGATACTGCTTTCCACAATCAACATATCATTGAACAGAGCCGGGGCAGGGTAGCGAACATGCGCTTCGGTGACAGCGAATAGCACGCCGAATTGCCGGTCAATGGCATCCAGCTCCAGCCCGGCGGCACGCAAAAATTCGCTGCGGGCGCGCTCCATGAATTTCAGGTAATTAGCATAATAGACCACGCCGCCATGATCGGTGTCCTCATAATAAACACGGATGAGCATGGATTCCGAGAATTTGGTCACAGCAATGATTCCTGACGCTCGCTGCCGGGCAGGGTGCGTTTCAGATGTGCATAGGCCAGCGGCGTGGCGGTGCGTCCGCGCGGGGTGCGAGCGATTAAACCCTCCTGCATCAGATAGGGCTCTAACACATCTTCAATGGTGTCGCGTTCTTCGGAAATCGAGGCGGCTAAAGTGTCGAGACCGACCGGGCCGCCGCTGTATTTGTCGATAATCACCGATAACAATTTGCGATCCTGATGATCGAGTCCCAGATGATCGACTTCGAGTCGTTGCAATGATGAATCGGCAACACTTTGGGTGATCGCACCATCATGTTCGACCTCGGCGAAATCGCGCACCCGGCGCAGTAAACGATTGGCAATACGCGGCGTACCGCGTGAGCGGCGGGCGATTTCCATCGCACCGGTATTAGCGGTATCGATATTCAGCAAACGTGCCGAGCGGCTGACAATGGTGGTCAGTTCGGCATGCGAATAAAACTCCAGCCGCTCAATAACGCCGAAACGGTCGCGCAGCGGATTGGTCAATAAACCGGCCCGCGTGGTAGCACCGATCAGGGTGAAGCGGGGAATATCCATTTTGATGGAGCGGGCGGCAGGGCCTTGTCCGATGACGATATCGAGCTGAAAATCTTCCATGGCAGGATACAGGATTTCTTCGACTTGCGGGCTTAAACGGTGGATTTCATCGATAAAAAGTACATCACCTTCTTCGATATTGGTTAGCATGGCAGCCAGATCACCGGGGCGTTCTATCACCGGTCCGGAGGTGCTGCGCATGTTCACACCCATTTCGGTGGCGATGATATGAGCCAGCGTTGTTTTGCCCAGCCCCGGCGGGCCATACAGCAATACATGATCGAGCGATTCATTACGGCCACGGGCGGCCTGAATATAAATTTTCAGATTGGCGCGGATTTTTTCCTGGCCGATATATTCATCCAGACTTTTGGGGCGCAGAGCGGCATCCCAGTTATCCGCCACGCTGGAAACGCCATCAATCAGGCGTTCTTCTGCATCACTGCTGTGCTCGAACCCAG
>CAYUBK010000194.1:0-3718 GCA_964442955.1 uncultured Zetaproteobacteria bacterium
TCCATTATCGGAGAAAATGGTTTTAAAAAATCATTCCGCCATGACTTGCTGGTTCCGAAGCACATCATCCTCGACCCAGAATTGACCCTCTCCTGCCCTGCCAGCGTGACCGCCGCCTGCGGTATGGATGCATTTACCCAGTTACTGGAATCCTATGTTTCCAAAAACGCCAGCCCGATGACCGATGCGCTGGCCCTCAGTGGTATCAAAAAAGCCGCCCGCTCACTGTCAATCGCTATTAAACAGGGAGACAACCTTGCCGCCCGCGCCGACATGCTCTATGCCTCATCCACCTCCGGCCTGACGCTGGCCAATGCCGGTCTGGGCAGCGTACACGCTCTCGCATCACCCATAGGCGCCTATTTTCCCATGCCGCATGGCGAGGTCTGCGGCAGCCTGTTATTTACGGCCACACGTCTGAATATCGAAGCCATGCAAAACAGGGAGCCCGACAATATCGGCCTGTTCAAATATGCCCATGTCGGTCGCGTCATTGCGGGCAATCAAAGGCTCAATGATGATGATGCCAGAGATCACCTGCTGAGTCTGCTACAGACATGGACAAACCATTTTGAGATGCCTCTTTTATCCACCTACAGCGTCAGCGAAGCGGATATCTCCAAACTCATCGCCAATACCAGCCCCGGCAGCATGAAAACCAATCCGGTGACTTTAACAGACGAAGAAGTCAGCGCATTGATCAAAACAAGGTTGTAGTGCGGCAACGTTTTGGACAGATTGCACAACAAGAATCGGTACACTCGGGAGATTACCATGGCAAAACTGATGACGGCTCTATTCGCTCTTCTCATTTCCCTATCTTTTTCAGGCTGTTCCGCCGAGCCCGGCACAAAAGCATGGTGTGATAACATGAAGCAAAAAGAAAAGGGGAAATGGACTGCCGAAGAAGCAGGCACGTTCACCAAACATTGCGTCATGGGAAATTACAAAAAATAAACGCAACGTCCAGAGCCACTTGCAAAAGTCGTGAGCGGTAATCTGCTTCCCCTCTTTGGCGTACTGCCAGTGGCTCTCCAGACTCACCGTTCAATGTTGCCCGCATTACATTAAATCTGCCCTGAGTTTGAAAAGGCAAACACTGAAATACCAACCTCTTTCTTTTGTGTGACACAATGAAGTCATAGCTACCGGGCGCACCGGGTGTCACACCGGTGACACAGATGCGCGCATGATTCGTAGATATACCGAATCGAAGAAGAGAGGAAGATATGTATATCAATCATGCAACCCAGACCGGACTCACCGAAGCCTATGCCGCTACTCGAATGGCCAACCCCTTGTTCAACCAATTTTGTGGATTGCCTATTTGCCAGCATATGCAACTCGATGAGAGCATGCAGTTATTCAGCAGTTTTGACGTGGAGAAACACGCATCAGGCGATGTGATTTACACCGCCGGTAGCGAAACGGATAAAACCATGCGCCTGATTTTGAGCGGGTCAGCCCATGTTTCCAGCCCGTCATTCGGCATTTACAGCTATCTGAAAGCAGGCGATGTGTTCGGCCTGTTCTCATTTCTGGATGCATCGCGGGCGCATTCCGCTACCGTAACAGTGGATGTAGATATAACCCTGCTGTGCATCAACCGCGATTACTTTAATCTGATTACTGTCGAAGATGCGGCGCTGGGCAATCTGCTTCTGCGGTTTATGTTCCGTTTGCTTTCGCAGATGTCGCTTAAGCCTGAGAGCGAGTATGCCGCCATGTGCCATGATGTCCGTGGCGGACTCAGCTAATGCTTGAGGTCAATCAAGCCAGCTTTCAGTATCGTGACCTGATGACTCAAGAAGCTCTTAGCACAAGCGCCGATATTCGCTCCGATATTTTAATTGTCGAGGATGAAGCGCCGATTGCCCGACTGATGGAAATGCATCTGCGCAAGGCCGGCTTTACCACATCGATTCGCGGTGATGGTGATGCCGCGCTGGCAGCATTGCGCGATGGAGAATGGCGACTGGTGGTGCTGGATCGCATGTTGCCCGGCGCCAGCGGCATGAAGATTTTGCGCTGGCTCAAAGCTTCACCTACTAAAGGGCATACGCCGGTTTTGATGGTGACCGCGCTCGGCATGCCAATCGAGCGCGTGCACGGGCTCAATGAAGGGGCGGATGATTATCTTTCTAAGCCGTTCGAGCCGGATGAACTGGTGGCGCGCGCCAAAGCGTTGCTACGACGAAGCCGTGTCATGGAATCGGGCGTGTCTGCACAGGTAAACATCCAGCTTGATCCCGATGTACCGGTGGTATTTGAAGGCGATGCGCGTGTTGAAGTGCGCCCGCTGGAATACAAGCTGTTGAAAATCCTCATGGACAAGCCGGGCAAGACCAGAAGCCGCGATTATCTGCTCGATCATGTCTGGGGGCACGATGTTTATGTCGAACCGCGCACCGTCGATGTGACAATCAAACGGCTGCGCAAGGCGCTGAAAAAAATTGGCCGCAAAGATTGCATTGAAACAGTGCGCAGCATGGGCTATCGATTTGTGACTCCTGCTGAATGAACGGGCTATGGCTGTTGTTGGCTGCTCTTGTCGCGACCGCTTGCGCTTATGCCACCTTACGCATGCGCAAGCAGGTGGTCGATTACCAGTCCAAAATAAGGCATTTAAAAGAAGAAACCAATTCACTGCAGCATCAACTCGATAGCAATGCACGCCTTGATGCCCTGCTTGCCGATGTGAATGAGGCGATCCTGCGCATCAGGGGTGGCGCAACCGTGACTGCTGCCAACCCATGCGCCCGCGATATCTTTGGTATGGGCCAATCATTGCTACCGCAACCGATGCTGCAATTATATCGTGATGCCGACTGGAATGAACGGCTTTCACAAGCTGTCGCTGCGCTACCGAAGAAAACCAAGCTGCCGCAGATTGAACTGCCAGACCGCATACTTGAGCCAAGAATAGCGCGACTGGAAAACGGTGAGGCGCTGCTGCTCTGCCTCGACGTTACCGTGCGCCACAAGCTGGAACTACAACGCCGCACATTTTTATCCAATCTGATGCATGATCTGAAAACGCCGCTGACCTCGTTGCTGGGCTATGCCCGCAGCATGGAAAGCTTTGGCGATCAGGCCGATTTTCGCAAAGAGGCTGCAGCTGTGATTGCCGATGAAGCCAAACACGTCAATCATCTGCTGGATGTGTTGCTAACACTGGATCAGGCTGAATTTGGCCGAAAAGACAAGCATGCCTGTTGCGATGGCGTGAAAGTGATCCGGCGTTCATGTGATATGCTGGCGCCGCAATGCCATGAAAAACACCTGTCGCTTGAATTTAAGCATGACGATGATGCATTCTTACTGGCCATGTCCTTTGACGATATGGACAGAATTGCCACCAACCTGCTGGTCAATGCCATCAATTATTCATCCGACAAGGGTGAAATTTGCATCCGCATGGTTCGCCAAGGCAAGCATTGTCAGATCATCATTGACGATACAGGGCCCGGTATTCCGCAAAAACATCTGGCTCGCGTCACCGAACGTTTTTACCGGGTGGACAAGGCGCGCAGCCGCCAGCGCAAGAGTCACGGGCTGGGCCTGTCAATCGTTAAGGAACTGCTGGATGGCTATGGCGGCGAACTGACACTGTCCAACCGTGAGCCTCATGGCCTGCGCGTTGAATTCACCGTGCCCATGGTAAACACAGCTGCTGATTCATAAATTTCACAGCATTGATCTTCCCGACATGTGTTGC
>CAYUBK010000195.1:0-3687 GCA_964442955.1 uncultured Zetaproteobacteria bacterium
ATCTTTGCCGGGCAGCATCAGATCGAAAATAAACAGATCGTAGGTGGTTGATAACGCCAGACTTAAACCCTGTTCGCCATCAGCGGCGTGATCAACACATCCGCCTTCCTGCTCCAATCCGCGCCGGATGAATTCCGCCTGCCGCTTATCATCTTCTACCAGTAAAATACGCATGGGCAGGCTTGCTGTTAAGAAATCTGTTGCATGCCGCCCATATACGGTTGCAAGATGTTTGGGATGGCTATCGAACCATCGGGTTGCCAGCCATTTTCGAGGATGGCGACCAGGCAGCGGCCAATCGCCAGGCCAGAGCCATTCAGGGTTGCCACTGCTTGCGGTTTGCCCCCCTCTTCCCGATAACGGATGCCGGCGCGACGGCCCTGAAACTGGCCGAAAGAAGAACAGGATGAAATCTCGCGATAGCACTGCTGGCTTGGTAACCATACTTCCAGATCGAAAGTTTTCTGGGCCGAGAAACCGACATCGGCACCGCATAATTCAATCAGGCGGTACGGTAAATCGAGTGCCTGCAAAATGGCTTCGGCATGGCCGGTCAAGGTTTCCAGATCAGACAGAGCGCGTTCAGCCGTAGTCAGGTGAACCAGTTCCACCTTGTCAAACTGATGCTGGCGAATCATGCCGCGCACATCGCGACCGGCGGAACCGGCTTCGCGTCGAAAGCATGGTGTGTAGGCGCAGTGGCGAATCGGCAAACGCGCCGCATCGAGAATCTGATCCTGATACAGGTTGGTGACCGGTACTTCGGCGGTCGGAATCAGGAATGCATCTTCACCTTCGAGTTTGTATAAATCATCTTCAAATTTGGGTAGTTGACCAGTGCCGGTCATGGTTTTGCGGTTGACTATGGCCGGCACCCACACTTCTTCATACCCGTGTTCATCAACATGGGTATTGAGCATGAACTGCATCAGGGCGCGCTCCAGTCGCGCGGCCGCGCCTCTTAAAACGGTGAATCGACTACCGGCCAGTGTTGCGCCTGCTTCAAAATCGAGAATGCCGAGATCAGCACCAATATCCCAATGCGCTGGCACTTCATCCGTTCGCGGCGTTCCCCAACAGCGGATTTCGACATTATCATCTTCGCTGTTGCCGTTCGGAACAGACGCATGCAACGGATTGGGGATTTCCAGCAAAACGGCGGTAAATGCGGCTTCCGCCTCTTTGGCCTGCGCTTCGAGTTCTTTCACCCGGCGCGATACCTCGCCCATGGCGGCCAGTTCGGCGCTGGCGTCTTCGCCTTTACCTTTTTTCTGACCGATGAGTTTGGATACGCGATTGCGTTCCGCCTGCAAAGCTTCGGCTTCGCTTTTGAGTTCACGCTGGCGCGCATCCAGCGCACGCGCCCTGCCCCATGGCCCGTTTGGATCAATAACATCCATGCCACGGCGCGCCAATGCTGCGCCCATTTCATCAAACGAACGGCGAAATGCCTGACGATCAATCATTTAGCTTTCTCCGCCGGCCTCAATGTCATCATCTGATTTACCAGCATCAACTACATCATCATCCTGTTTTTCTGCCACGCGTACGGCGCCAATAACACGTTCATTGGCTTCAACACCGAACAGCGTCACGCCCTGCGTATTGCGACCAATCACAGAAACCTTGTCCATCTTGATGCGCACCAGACGACCAGTATCGGTCATCATCATCACCTGATCTTCATCGAGCACCAGCAGCGCGCCGATCATGGCACCATTGCGCCCGCCGGTCTTGAGCGTGAATACGCCCTGGCCACCGCGTTTCTGGACATTATAATCAGAGACAGAAGTTCGCTTGCCAAAACCGTTCTCAGAAACCGCCAGCAATGTGGCGCGATCCGAAACCAGCGTCATCGAAATGACTTTGCAACCGCCCGGCATACGCATGCCGGTGACGCCGCGCGTACTACGCCCCATCGGCCGCACATCGGTTTCAGAAAAACGAATCGCCTTGCCACCACTGGCCGAGAGCATGATGTCCTGCTCGCCGTTGGAGACGACGACGCCAATCAAATCATCTTCATCATCGATCTTGATGGCGATAATGCCGTTGGCACGAATATTCTGGAAATCCGATAAACGCGTCTTTTTAATGACGCCGTTTTTGGTCGCCATGACAATGTAATGATCTTCGCTAAATTCTCGAATTGACAAAGTTGCTGAAATCTTCTCACCTTTCTCCACCGGCAACAGATTGACCAGTGCCTTACCACGCGCCGCCCGTCCGGCCTGCGGCACTTCGTAGACTTTCTTGCGGAATACACGCCCGCGATCCGAAAAGAACAGCAGATAATCATGCGTCGATGCAACCATCAACTGCACCACAAAATCGTCTTCCTTGGTGGTCATAGCCGTCTTGCCCTTACCGCCGCGCCCTGGGCGCGGTACAGCGAGGTCGCATTGCGTTTGATATATCCCTCGTTAGAAATGGTGACGACCATATCCTCTTCGGTAATCAGGTCTTCGACCGAGAGTTCCGCCGTTTCATCCATGATCTCAGAGCGGCGCGGATCAGCGTATTTATTACGTACTGTTTCAAGCTCCTCAACAATCACGCCCATGAGTAATTTTTCGTCGGCCAAAATAGCTTTCAGGTGTGAAATCACTTTCTGAATCTCATCAAACTCCGCCTGAATCTTGCCACGTTCGAGCCCGGTCAAACGATGCAGGCGCATATCCAGAATCGCCTGCGACTGTTTATCGGACAGGCCAAAGCGATCCATCAGGCCGGCTTTGGCTTCCGCCGGGGTCTGGCTGGCGCGAATCAACTTGATCACTTCATCAATATTATCCAGCGCAATCAATAAACCTTGCAGAATATGAGCGCGCGCTTCGGCCTTGGCCAGATCAAACAGACAGCGGCGCGTGACCACCTGACGGCGGTGATCGAGGAAGTGCAGCAGTAATTCACGCACCCCACACAGCTTGGGCTGCCCATCCACCAGCGAGAGCATATTACAACCAAAATTACACTGCAACTGCGTACGCTTATACAGGTTATTGAGCACCACTTCGGGGATTTCATTCCTTTTCAGTTCGATGGCGATACGCATGCCGTCTCGATCGGATTCATCACGCAGATCCGAAATACCTTCGAGTTTCTTGTCGCGCACCATGTGGGCGATATTTTCAATCAAATTGGCTTTATTCACCTGATACGGCAATTCGGATATGATCAGTGCTTCACGTTTGGTGCGCGAATGAATCTCAACCATGGCTTTGGCGCGCATGGTCACCGAACCACGGCCTGTGGTGAAAGCATCCTGCATGCCCTTGCGGCCATAAATAAAACCACCGGTCGGGAAATCAGGACCGGGCATAATCTGCATCAACTCATCGTCATCAATATCCGGGTTGCCCACCAGCGCAATGCAGGCGTTGATCGATTCAGCCAGATTATGAGGTGGAATATTGGTTGCCATACCCACCGCAATGCCCTGCGAACCGTTGACCAGCAGGTTCGGATATTTGGCCGGCATTACCTTCGGCTCTTTCAGCGATTCATCATAGTTGGGCGCAAAATCGACGGTATTTTTATCGAGATCAGCCAGCAATTCGGCAGCCAGCCTGCTCATGCGCGCTTCGGTATAACGCATGGCCGCTGGCGAATCGCCATCGACAGAACCAAAGTTACCCTGCCCGTCGACCAGCAGATGACGCATGCTCCACGGCTGTGCCATACGCA
>CAYUBK010000196.1:0-1401 GCA_964442955.1 uncultured Zetaproteobacteria bacterium
AGGTCGCCCCACAAACGAGCATTCTTTTTGCGCATATCCCGATAGAGCGATTTCGTAATTGTGATGCGTTGCACCTGGTCGGGTTGCGAAATAACGATCCTTCTGCAACGGTCGCGAATCGGTTCTGGAATAGCTTCGAATCCATTGCATGTCGCCACCCAGTTGATATGACTGGCATCCATTTTCAGTTCAAGAAATTCATCACTGAAACGGACAGCACTCTCCTTTTCAAGCAAAGTGTATAGCGGCTTGGTTGGAGGAAAGTTATCATCATTGTTGTGCCCCTTATCCAATTCATCAAGCATGATGATTGGGTTGGCAACTTGTTGACCCAGTAGCAAACGGGCAACTTTTCCCATTTTTCCAGTACCCCAGCCTCTGGACTGCCCGCTAAGGTCAAAACCATTGCTCAATTCGGCAAAAGAAATCAGTTCATATTCAATTCGCATCCGTTCAGTCAGCCATTGCAGCGCAACTGTTTTGCCTGCTCCCGGCGGGCCATCCAGCACAATCATATTACCGGCTATTTCGGCTGGTGCCTTGGCACCGGCCAGTGTCAGCAGGTCAAAACGCCCTTCAATCTGATCGGCCAACTCAGCCATGTTCGGGAAATGATCCCGAAAGCCTGACATAATGGTTTTGTAGTCCTCGGGGATGGCTGCCTGCCGAACGTATCCATCCTGTTCGATCAGAGCTTCCAACATGCTTTTGCCCGAAGTATTGAATTTATGGTTGCCCTGAAAAGCTCGCACACAAGCCCGCAAATCGGCCACTGTGCACATACAGATGCCATTATCTTCATTGGGGGCACCATCAAGACAGGCTTTATCCTCTTCACCGTCATCTGGTGACGGGTCAGGAGTGGATGCAGAAAAATCGGATGCACCGGCAAATGGATCACGATTTATACGTTTGTAGTAGCCAGGCACTTTATCCAACACTTCATCCCCGGACTTTGCGATTTCCTGGTCCCAAAATTCCCACTCTGCGCCAAGTTCCCTTAACTGCATCCGGATTTCACACTTCAAGATACTACGCATCAATTGATCATGGAATCGGGTCGGCTGCGCATGAAAAAGCAGGGTTGTCTTATGATCTGACTGCTCCCTCAATTGGGATATATAATCACCGGGGTCAACCTGCATGGATCTGCATGCTTCTATCGCTTCCTTGACGGTACTACAGGCCGTAAGAATCGCATTTGCATACAGGCGCGTATAATTTGCAACGGCATTGCCATCTGCGCGCTGTGCTTCAGGCATGCCATGGAATATGCCTTTCAGATGCTCCACCCGATTCCTGGCGATATCAAACATACGTGCATTGAATTCTTCATCCATTGGAAACGGCAAAAGACTTCTAACTACAGGACGCTTCCTGTTAAGCTTTTTCACAACCAGA
>CAYUBK010000196.1:1501-3659 GCA_964442955.1 uncultured Zetaproteobacteria bacterium
CCTCTCGGGTTGCACACCACCCGTGTTCCATTTACCTGATAATCGAAGTTATTGTGCGTATGCCCGTGCAGCCACAGATCCACGCTATCCCCCATCAGATGCTCCAGATCACTCATAAAACACGGGTTCCACGGGTTATCTGCATATTGTCCATGCAAACTGCCGTACGATGGCGCGTGGTGTGTGACCACCACCGTTTTTCCATCAAACGGTTTTGCCAATTCCGATTTGAGCCATGCGCTGTTATGATCAAACAGAGATTGTCCATAAGCTTCGCTGAAGTGAACCAAACCACTGGGACGTTTGTTTTCCCCATAGTCCACAATAATGTGGTCGATATCGCAGCACAGCGCATCAGGCGCTCGTGTAAGATCTGACCATAATGTAGAGCCGATAAACCGCACTCCGTTGATGATAACCACATCATTATCGAGTAAATGGACGTTCGAGTCTTCACAGACACCCAGCATCCACGTCTTGTGCTCCGCTATGGACCAGAGAGGGTCGTGATATTCATGATTGCCGCACACATAGATCACCGGCACATCAAACACATCTTTAGCCCATGCCAGCCCCTGCGTACCGACACCAATATCGCCTGCCAACACCACGACATCGGCAGTATTGATTGGCGGCATAAAAAATGCGCACTCCAAGTGCAAATCGGATAACAGGTAAATATTCAATGCAATCACCCTCCTTTGAATCAAGGCGGTACAGGTATCCGGAAAACCGGCATATAGGCTATTTTGCAGGCAGACTTCGCCTGCAAAGAATCACAATTTAACGAAATGAGATAATGCTTTGCCTTTTAAGGCAGAAAACGATCCATGCGTTTTTTGAAACGAAAACCTGAAGGTATCGAACATACCGGAAGAGCAGTACGGCAACGATGTGTATTGGTTATATGCACACTACTCTCCTTTTGAAGGGTGACCACAACAGGGGACTCAAAACAGGTCGCCATTATCATAAGCTACCCCCTTTTGTCAAGTATTATTTTCCAAGAGGATAAATATTGAGTGATTTTTCAATTCTTTTCAGATCGCCAGTGCTTCTTTATCACTCATGTAGAAGGCCTTTCTTCAGCAACTCTTTCTTGGTCCTTGATTTTATAGAAGAAACCGAACCTGCCTTCGCATTAAACGCCTTTGCAATATCTTGGATGCATATTTTATCCCCATTCAACAATGCCCTTCTGATATGCTCAGTCAGACTGATTGCATCTGTGCCAGTCATACTGTTCGCATCAGGGATACCAGCCATCGGCTTGCCCCTGTTGGAACCTATGGGTTCATTAATATCATTGCGATGGGTGGCACCAATGGCACCATCAAGGTTACTCATACCATTAACACCACTAACATCACTCATCTGCTCTGTCCCAGTAACACCACCGATGCCATCCACATCGCCAGACCCATTAGCATCACTGGTTTTATCGCTGTATGTGCATGCATTCATCCCAACGAGTTCATCAGCACTATTGATATCACCGACTTTGCTCATATTCTGACCGGCATTGCAATTAGCGGCTCCAACCGGTCTTTCCGGAACCGTTGCAACGGTTATCTCATTACATGGCTCTATGTGGCGCTCAAGGATAAAACAAATCAAGTTGTTCATTGAAACTCGCCTCCCTTGATGCAAACTTTCCTCAAGTGCCAATTGGAACATAGCCTTATGTAGTTTTTCATTCATTCTGATATTCATGTTTTTCATTTCATACTCCATCAATTATATATTTCAAAAAAGTCACATTTAACTTAATACCTTATACTCACTCTATGGACACCTCCTTCGCAGCCCAATAACCAAGCCCACAAGCAAACCCAGTAAAACAATGGCAGTATAATAGGCATTCACCCGTACGAGTAGAAAATGGCCCTTTCTCAGTTCTTAAACAGATTTGATACATCATACGGGTGAGTAGTATGATAACCTGATAGTTCATGCGTGCGATTAGGGACCTTCTTAACGCCATGGTTTCCAACCCTTCGGAGGATCCATGAATAACATATCAAAGTTTAAGTAGTATAGGTTAGGTGAACGAGTTTTCTGATTAGAAGTATAACGAACAAAACCAACCTTCTGCAAAACAGCTAAAGCTTTTTTTACCCGGCTTGGATGAACAATGAAGTCGGTATACGGGCACTTG
>CAYUBK010000197.1:0-3621 GCA_964442955.1 uncultured Zetaproteobacteria bacterium
ACCCTCAAAGGGAAAGTCATAGGTGTGGCCCAAATGCTGAACAAAACAAAAGGACGCTTTACCAAGAACGACCTGTTCCTTCTTGAAGCGATGACCACCCAGGCAGCAATCACTTTACAGAATGCGCAACTTGTTGACCAGGCAGAAAAAAGCCATAGCAAAGAGCTGGAATTTCTGGATTTGGTTTCAGATGTGATTTCCGAACTGGATCTGGGCGCATTGCTGCAACGGGTCATGAAGGAAGCCACCCGCATGCTCAATGCCGAGCGCTCTACTTTATTCCTGAACGATGAAAAAACCTCTGAATTATGGTCACAGGTTGGCGAGGGCATTGAATCCACCAAAATCCGTTTCCCCAATCATCTGGGTATTGCCGGCAGCGTTTTCACCAGTGGGCAGTCCATGAATATCCCCCATGCTTATGCCGACCTGAATTTCAATCCGGCCTTTGATAAACAAACCGGTTATTTTACCCGCTCGATTCTTTGCGTACCTGTCATCAACAAACAGGGGAAGTTGATTGGCGTCACCCAGGTGCTGAATAAAAAAGGCGGCCCATTCACAGATGAGGATGAGTCCCGCTTGCGCGCCTTTACTGCGCAGATTTCGATTGCACTGGAGAATGCCAAACTATTCAGTGATGTTCAGAAGATGCAAAATTATAACGACAGCATGTTGGAAAGTATGTCCAACGGCGTCATTACCTTTGATGATGAAGGAGTCATCGTCACCTGCAATACACCGGCCTTGAAGATGTTGCATGTGGATGAGAAGGAAATCGTATCGCATAAAGCGGTGGATTTCTTTGTTGGCGAGAATGCATGGATCGTCGAGAAACTACAGCTTCTAAATGATACTGAAGACCCCTATCTTGCCATGGATGTGCAACTCGATATTCAGGGTGAATCCATGTTTGCCAACCTGACCTTTGTACATTTATTGGATCACCAAAAACAACGCCTTGGCAAGATGATGATGCTGGAGGATATCAGTTGCGAGAAGCGCATACGTTCCACCCTGTCCAAGCATATGGACCCCACGATTGCCAATAATTTACTGGATGAATCAGAAGATATTCTGGGCGGTCAGGATGTGGTCGCGACGATCCTGTTCTCGGACATTAGAGGTTTTACCAGCATTACAGAAGAGCTGGGAGCGCTTGGGACGGTCAACCTGCTGAATGACTATTTCACCCTGATGGTGGAGTGTATCCGTGCTGAAGGTGGTATGCTGGATAAGTTTATCGGCGATGCAATTATGGCCGCATTCGGCGTGCCATTGAAGCATGATGACGATGAAGATCGCGCTGTACGCGTAGCTATTCAAATGATGAAAGCGCTACAGCGCTGGAATATAGAGCGCTCTGCGGATGGCAAACCGCCTGTTCATATCGGCATTGGTTTAAATAGTGATCATGTCATTACTGGCAACATCGGCTCTCCGACCCGAATGGATTATACCCTGATCGGAGACGGGGTAAATCTGGCGGCCAGGCTGGAAAGCGCCTGCAAATATTATAAGGCTCAAATCCTTCTCAGTGAAAATACCTATAAGGCATTAAAAGGAACGTATAAAATCAGGCTGGTAGATAGCGTTGTGGTAAAGGGCAAGTCGCAACCTGTTGATATCTATGAAGTGCTTGATCATCATAGTGAGGAAAGCTTCCCCAACCTGATGGATACAGTGAGCTATTTTTCAGAAGGCTTGAGCAGTTATCGCAAAGCGCACTGGGATCGCGCCATCGATAAATTTGAAAAGGCGCTGAAATTCAACCCTTCAGACAGTTTATCTCTGATGTATATAGACCGATGCAAGACGCTTAAGGCCACACCGCCAGAGGGCGACTGGAACGGCGTATGGACGATGACAGAAAAATAGTCGGCCTGCTAATTCGGCAAAGCAAGACCAATCAGAGCGCCGGCGCTGCCCATAATTAGCGGGCCGATCAACGATTGAAAAACACCGCTAACCAGTAACAGGATAATAATTAAAAAGCCGAATGGCTCGATGCGAGAAAGTTGATAGGCCATCGGCCCGGGCAGCAGGCCAACTGCGATGCGACCGCCATCCAGCGGCGGCAGCGGAATCAGGTTAAAAATACACAGCACTACATTGATAATAATCGAAGCCTGACACATCAACGCCAGCGGTTCGGATACCCACGTCACCGATGCAAACATATTCACGGTAACGGCCAGTACAGCAACGGAAATCAATGCCAACACAAGATTGGTGGCGGGACCTGCCAGCGCCACCCAGATCATATCGCGCTTGGGATTCCTTAGTTTACCAAAGTTAACCGGAACAGGCTTGGCATAGCCGAAAAGAAAGGGTGAACCAACTACCAGCAAGGCAATCGGAATCAGAATGGTGCCGATCGGATCAATGTGTTTGATGGGATTGAGCGTCAATCGTCCCATAAAACGGGCTGTGTTATCGCCCAGCTTATCCGCTACCCAGCCATGCGCGATTTCATGTAAAATGATAGCCAGCAACACCGGTAAAGCCCATGTGCTGATACCCTGCATAATTGCATCAATATTCATGCAGACACTCCAGCACAAATTGACTTCCAACACAAATTGACTTCCAGCACAAATTTATTGCCAACCCTGCCAGCAACAAACCGACTTCGATTTCATCCACCCACCGGTTTGTGGTGGATAGTTTGGATGCATCAATTACTATCGCCAATATGATGAATCGCAAGATGCCAGATGCCAACTTGTCAGCTGCAGCAAACCCTGCAGCGCCATGAAAACGTTATGAAAAATATCTGGCGAGTTATCCTGACCATCGCGCTATCAGCTCTTGTCTGGCTGGCCTGGCAATCACCGATGCCTGCGCCTGGGCCAGCTTCAACCCAAACAGAACTGCCTCCAAACCCCGAGGCAAATAAGACCAGCAACACAAACAATCATAAAACAGGGCTAACGGGACAACTTTGGCGTGTCATCACCCGTAGGGTGCTATCTGATGAAGGTATCCGCGCATTGAAATACCGTCTCAAAAATATAGGGCTCAAACCCATCACCCTCCTAAATACTGAGGAAGTAACCATGCATGCATTTGATGATGCCATGCTGTTCAAAAGTAAAAAAAAGGCGTCTGCGATAGCAAGGTTCTGGCAACAACATAATGTTGAAACAACAGTGATTAAAGCTGCTCCGGGCGTATATCTCCTTGGCTTGGGCCGATTATACCAAGCCAAGTATGCCGAAGTGATGCAAAAGGAACTCGATAAGGTTGGCAGAAAATACCGCTATCAACAACGCATCGTACCGATTCCGGTCAGGCGGTTCACCTTTGCCCCGCGTGATAAGCAAAGCGCTACAGTATTGTGGAAGAAACTCGATGTGACCGGCGTTATGATGCCGGTACTCATGCCTGAAACACAGTTTCAAAAGCTCTATGGAAACAGTCTCTCGCAAAGACGCAGAGAACGCCAAGGTAGACAGAGCATGGGTTTTTAGTTTTTTCTTTGCGTCCTTCGCACCTTGGCGTGAGCATGCATTTGGCTTTAGAAAGTAAAAATCAGATGAATCTGGCCAGTTGAACGCCGAGCCAGGTGAGTAGCAGGCAGACGATGACCTGCCCTGCAATATTGCCAAAAGCCAGTGA
>CAYUBK010000198.1:0-3618 GCA_964442955.1 uncultured Zetaproteobacteria bacterium
CTGTCCGTCGTACCTTCTTCGAGATCGAAGGTCTGATGTAAGTAACACAGTACACCTTCGGGTGTGCGAATTCGGGGCGTCCTTCGGGGCGCCCCTTTTTTTGTGTGATTGTGCGGGCAGAATGGCGATGCCCTGCGCTAACCCCGATGCGATTATGACATGTAATCGTGCTCTGTACCCGGGCACGGTAAATCGCCAGGCCGGATTATTCATGAATCGCTGTGATGATGGCGCAGTAGTATTCATGAATAATCCGAGCTAGGTTTTGCGCTATGCGCATTTGCCATATCGGACTAAATCACAAGACCGCACCCGTTGAGTTGCGCGAGAGGCTCGCTGTCGGCGAGCATGAGATTGCCGATATTCTGCAGCATCGCATCGAAAATCCGGCGATTCGTGAAGCGGCGCTGCTTTCCACCTGCAACCGTGTTGAAATGACTGTCGTTACACATGATCCGGATGCGGCCATCGCCGCAGTGCATGAATGGTTTGCCGACAAAGCCGGCATGGATATGGAAGATGTCTGCGAGCACCTCTACACCCACACCGCAGAGCAGGCTATTCAACATTTGTTTCGAGTTGCTTCCGGTCTGGACTCGCTGGTGCTGGGCGAGCCGCAGATTCTTGGTCAGGTTAAGCTATCTTATGAGCATGCCCTGTCTGCCGGCACGGCAGGGCATGTGTTACATCGCTTGTATCAATCCACCTTCAGCGCCGCCAAGCGCGCCCGCAGTGAAACGGGTATTGGCAAACAGTCGGTCAATATTTCTTCATGCGCAGTGGAACTGGCGCGACATATTTTCGGTGATCTGGCCGGTAAAACTGTGCTTTTGATGGGGGCAGGCGAAATGGCTGAGTTGGCCGCCCGCCATCTCAAAGGTAACGGGTGTACCGATATTCTGGTCGCCAACCGCACCCTCAAGCGGGCTCAGAATCTGGCGCTGGAATTTGAGGGCCATGCGCTGACCATGGAGCAGTTGCCGGATTATCTCGATGCCGCCGATATCGTGCTTTCAAGTACCGGGGCCAGCACCTTTGTGTTGCTGCCGGATGCCGTGCAGACCGCCATGCAAAAGCGCCGTGGCAGACCGATGTTTCTGGTCGATATCGCCGTACCGCGCGACCTCGATCCGCGCATTGGCGATATAGATGGCGCTTATTTATACGACATCGATGACTTGCAGCAAGTGGTGCAGGGCAATGTCGAACAGCGCGAACAGGAAGCAGGACTGGCTGCCAATATTATCGTTGAGGAAACGACACAGTTTCTACGCTGGTTAAAGTCGCTGGAATCCGTACCGCTGATTCGCAGTATTCAACAGCAGATGGAAGCACGGCGCAGTGAAGAGGTTGAAAAGGCGCTGCGTTATATGAAAGGTTTTGACGCCGACCAGATGGAAGCGGTTGAACGCTTCAGTAAAGCGCTGATGAAGCGCTATTTGCACCCGACCCTGAGCACCCTGAAAAAACTGCCGGACGATATCGAAGGCGATTTACTGATGGGTGCAGCCACGCGCTTGTTCGATATCAAGTCGCCCGAGCATGAACCGGCCTCGCGCCATAGCCTGCAAAAAGGACATAATGAACACTCGTCTGGATAACATCCTCCGGCGACGTGAAGAAATCACCATCAGCCTCGCCGACCCCGACATCACATCCAACAATAAACGTTTTACCAAACTATCGCGTGAATTTTCCGAAATCGAACCGGTTGCCGAAGAGGCAGCGCGTTATCTGCAACTACAACAACAGTTGCAGGATAATCAGGACATGGCCGCTGATCCCGATTGCGATGCGGAACTGCGTGAGCTGGCCGAAGCCGAAATTCAGGAACTAAAACAGGCCATCAATGCCAGCGATAGCCGTCTAAACCTGCTGCTGTTGCCCAAAGATCCGAACGATGCCCGCGATATTATTCTGGAAATCCGCGCTGGCACCGGTGGCGATGAAGCGGCCCTGTTTGCCGCTGATTTGTTCCGCATGTATTGCCGCTATGCCGAAACGCAGGGTTTTAAGGTGGAGATTCTCTCCGCCAATGACACCGGCATTGGCGGTTACAAGGAAGTGGTTGCGCAAGTTACCGGGCAGGGCGTATTTTCCCGCTTTAAATTTGAATCCGGCGTGCATCGGGTGCAGCGCGTACCCGAAACCGAGTCCGGCGGCCGCATTCATACCTCGGCCTGTACTGTGGCCATCCTGCCGGTGGCGGAAGAGGTGGATGTGAATATTCGCACCGAAGACCTGCGCATTGATGTGTATCGCGCCTCCGGCGCCGGTGGTCAGCATGTCAATAAAACCGAATCGGCGGTACGTCTCACGCATCTGCCCAGCGGCATCGTGGTGACCTGTCAGGATCAGGCCAGTCAGCATAAAAACAAGGCACAGGCCATGAAAGTATTGCAGGCGCGTTTGTTTGATCAGGAACAATCCTCTGCTGATGCCGAACGCGCCGAAGCACGCAAGGGCATGGTTGGCTCTGGCGATCGTTCGGAGCGCATCCGTACCTACAATTTCCCGCAGGGGCGTATCACCGATCACCGCATCAATCTGACCTTGTACAAACTGGAGCAGATTCTTGGCGGTGATATGGGCGAATTGATTGATGCACTGCTCACCCATCATCAGGCCGAATTGCTCGCTGCCCAGTTATAGCCGTCAAACACCTTTTTCGTCGGAGCTATAGGTGCGAACCATGATGATCAGGGAAGTACTCCAACATGCTTGCATCCAATTAAAAGAAGCGGGCTGTGATGCGCCGCGACTGGATGCCGAATTATTGCTGATGCATGTCTGGCACCTTCGTCGCACCGATTTAATTGTCCGTGCGGATGATGCCGTGCCGCAAAATATTCTGACTGATTTTGATAATGGTTTGCAACGGCGCATTAACCGTGAACCGCTGGCCTATATTCTCGGCGAAAAGGAATTCTGGTCGCATTCGTTTCTGGTGACGCCCGATGTATTGATTCCGAGACCGGAAACCGAACATTTGATCGAAGCGGTGCTGGCACGTTTCCCGGATCGGAATGGAGATTACTGCTTTTGTGATATCGGCACCGGTTCCGGCTGTATTGCAGTGACGCTGGCCTGCGAGTTCCCGAATGCATCCATCATCGCCACAGATATTTCTGATGCGGCGCTTTCTGTTGCTCGCAGCAATGCCGAAGCGCATCACGTTGCGCATCGCATTTGTTTCAGGCAAGGCGATATGCTGGCGGCGCTTCAGTCAAAAGACGGTCCATTTGACGCCATTATTTCCAATCCACCCTATGTGGCCGAAGCGGAAATGGGGGAACTGGAAAAAGAACTGGCACAGGAGCCGCGCCACGCCCTGACCGATGAGAAGGATGGCTTGCACTATTTATCCACCATTCTGCGCGATGGCCCGGCATATTTGCAGGCCGGCGCTTATATCATGCTGGAAACCGGCCTCTGCGGTTTACCTGCCACGCCTGAGAATCTAACATTTGAACAAGCGATCTATGATCTGGCTGGCCATCTGCGCTGCGGTATTTATCGGTTGCCTTGTTCATGAACAGGCACAAAAAAAGCCGCCCCGAAGGCAAGCCGTTTACTTAGCGAGTTGAAAAAAGGTTCCTGATTATCTAAACTCAGGAG
>CAYUBK010000199.1:0-3611 GCA_964442955.1 uncultured Zetaproteobacteria bacterium
ATGCCGTTTCTTGTCATCATGGGTGTTTTCTTAGTTCTGAGTAATCTTCTTGCCGAACAGGCGTTGCATCGAATGCTTGATATCCAGTGCAATGCCCAACGCAGCCGGCACTGAGAACAGTGTAATCACGGTGGAGAACATCAATCCCCAGGATAATGCCAGCGCCATCGGAGCGACAAAGGGATCGAAGCCGCCCCAGCCGTAAGCCGTAGGCAACAGGCCAACCACGGTAGTGATCGCCGTCAGCAATACCGCCCTGAGGCGACGTTTGCCGCTTTCCATAATTGCTTCACGCCATGGCACGCCTTCAGCAATCAAACGCTGGATGAATACGGCCATGACCAGTGATGCGTTGACCACCACGCCGGTCAGCGCCACAAAGCCCATCATGGCCATGAACGAAATCGGTGCGCCGTGCAGGAAAAAGCCGACGATAATGCCGATGACGCCGAACGGAATGGCCAGCATGACCAGAATCGGATAGCCGATGCGGTTGAATTGCACAGCCAGAATGGCGAAAATACCGAGCAGAGCAAAGACAAAACTGAAGATCAGCCCGCGCACCGATTCCTGTGTTTTTTCCTCTTCGCCGCCCAGATGCACGCGCACCCTGTCGCCATCCACGCCCATCCATTCGCTTTGATGTTGCTGTACAAGCGCATTAAGCTGCTTGGAATTCATGTCGGTTTGATTGACTTCCGCCGAGACATTAATCACCCGCTGGCCATCCTTGTGCCGAATACTGCTGGTGCCCTTTCTGTTCTCCAGTTTGGCAATGCGGAACAAAGGCAGCAGACCGCCGCGATTATTGGGGATTTCCAGCTTCATCAGGGTATCGATATCACGCTGCGCCTGTTCCGGATAGCGAATGGTGACATCAATCTCTTCTTTGCCTCGCTTGATAGTGGATACCCGCAAACCATCGAATGCGGCGCGAATATGGGTACCGACCGTAGCCAGATCAACGCCGGCATAGGCCGCCAATGTACGATCCATGACAATGCGGATTTCCGGGTCGCCCGGCTCCAGATCGCTCTCGATGGCATAGACCCCTTTCACTGTCGTCAGCAGATCTATCAATCGTTTGGCGATCCGCGTCATGGCCGCTTCATCGCCGCCGGTGAGTTCCACCTGCAAGGCGCGCCCGACCGGTGGACCGGGTTTTTGCATGGCGAAACTGATATCCAGATTCGGGAATAACGGTGGAATCTCTTTTTCCAGCAGATTCATTACCGTATATGCCTTGACGCTGCGCTTGGTGAACGGAATCAGAATGACGCGCTCAAAGCCGAAGCGGTCGCCAATTTGTTTGAGCGCCTCGCGCTGATCGGCGCTGTTTTCACCGGCGATCATGGTGGTCGTTTCCAGCAGTTCCGGATCAATGCGCTGACGCACTTCTACATCCAGTTTTTTCAGCTGATCGCGCATGGCTTCCAGTGTTGTGCCGGTTGGCATGGTGACGCGCAGATAAAAAGTCGATTCCGCACCGGATGGAAACAACTGGAATTTCATCTTCGTGGCCAGACCGACCGTGCCGAGCAGGCCGGCGATGGTGAGCAGGATGGTGAGATATCTCAGCTTGACGGCCTTGTGCAGGAACCAGACATAGATGTTCGAAATCCAGGTGAACAGGATACGTTCTTTGGGGTGTTTGTTGGCATTGGCGACATCGCGAATGTGATTGGGCAGGATAAAAATCGCCTCGAACCATGAAAAGCTCAGCAGCACAATCACCACGACGGGAATGGAATAGACAAACTTGCCGATGATGCCATCCATATACATCAGCGGCAGGAAAGCGACGATGGTGGTCAGAACGGTGGCGGTGACCGGGCCGACCAGTTCATACGTACCTTCAATCGTAGCCTGTTCGGGTGAAAGGCCGCGCTCCATATGCCATGTGGCATTTTCCCCGATAATGATGGCGTCATCGACCATCAGCCCGAGCACCATAATAAAGCCGAACATGACTAACAGGTTCAGAGTGATGCCGGCCATATATAATACGGCGATACCCGAGAAGAAAATCACCGGTAGCCCCCAGGCTGTGGTCAATGCCACGGCAGGGCGCAGAAACAGCATCAGCAATACCAACACCAGCAGCAGGCCAATGGCGCCGTTATTGGTTAGCACGCCCAGTCTTAAGCGGGTAATGGTGGAGAGGTCGTTATAGATGCTGACATGCACATTTTCGCCATAGGTTTTCGGAATGGTAGCCAGATAAGCGCGCACCCGATCCACCAACTGGATAATGTCAGCATCGCCTTTTTTGACGACAATCATATTGATGGCCGGGTCGCCGCGTGCGCCGACATAGCGGTAGGGCCTCTCTAACGTTTGGGTCACTTCGGCCACATCTTTCAGGTACAGCGCCTGACCACGTTCATTGGCGCGCAGCACCAGGTTGCCGGCATCTTCGGCAGACACGAATTCACCGGTAATGCGAATAATACGCTGACCATCAGTGGCTTTCAGGCGTCCACCCGGCGCATTGATATTCCAGCCTCTGACCAGGTTGACGATATCGGTAATCGACACCCGGTGCTGGCGCATTTTGTCCGGCTTGGGGACGATGCGAATTTCTTCCTTGCGATCACCCTGCACGAACACCCTGGCCACGCCATGCAGCGCGCGTACATCATCTTCGATCTGCGAGCTCAGGTGTTTCAGTTCCAGCGGTTGAAAATCACCGAAAATTGAGAAGGTGAGCACCGGCGCTTGTTCTGATTTGACTTCCGTGATGATGGGGTCTGCTGGCAGATCAAGGGGCAGGTCGGCGCGATTGATGGCCTGCTGGATGTCGGATACCAGACGCGAGCGATCCTTGAAATTCGGGTCGACTTCAATGGTCAGCTGCATGGTGCCGGAAAAAGAGGTGGAGCGAATCGCGTTGATGCCATCAATGCCTTTCATCTCCTGCTCAATCGGCGTGACCAGTAAACGCTCGACTTCGCGCGGGGCGGCGCCCGGATAAGCGCCGGTGACGGCAATGACATCGAAATTGATACTAGGGAAGGCTTCGCGCTGCATATTCATGCCGGCATACACGCCGCCGATGAGCAGCATGATCGAAATCAGGTTGACCAGCACTCCGCGTTTAACGAAAAAGGCGATAACATTTTTCATGGTCGGTTTATTGCCCTGAGGTATCGGTCGGGATGGTCGCGGCTGGCATGGTTTCAGCATCATAGATGCCAAGATCATAAAGTAACCGTCCCTGCGCCCAATCCAGTTGCTGCTCGGCCAGTTCAATGGTCAGTTGCTGTAACTGCGCATTCAGGGCGGCATTACGCAATTCACCTTCAAACTGTACCACAGTAGCTGTATCCGAGCGGCCCTGACGATAGCGCTTCATTTCTGCCCTGAATTTCCGTTGCTCCGCCTTTACCTGTTTTTTTGCCAGCAGCAGCGTTGGCCGGCCCGATATGATGGCGGTTTTGGCAGCGGAGATATCATCTCTGATTTGTTTCAGGGCGCTTGTCTGAAGTGCCCCAATGCGCTGGCGTTGTAATTCGGCTTTGCGAATAGCTGCATTCACCGTATTGCGACCCAGTGCATCGGAGAGTTCCAGCGATAATGAAGCGAAATGATCATGGCTTGAAAGTCCGGCT
>CAYUBK010000200.1:0-3551 GCA_964442955.1 uncultured Zetaproteobacteria bacterium
TATCGTGCCGCCAACCATGAATTTCAGGCGCGATTCGACAATAGCTCTGGCAAAGACGATCTGATTGTGGAAATTTCCAATTCAAACCCAGCGGTTGCTGCCACGGTTTCTGTTGTTGTTGTTGAGATAGCGGGCCAGTAAATGGCGAAAAGATTCGCGCTAATATGGTTTGTGATCTGGTGCGGCGCGTGGTGCCCTTTGGCGCTGGCTGGCTCAGTCGCCTATGCAGGCGTAAAGCATTTGGATAAAACCGATTCGTTGCGTATTCAACTCAAATGGAAGCACCAGTTCCAGTTTGCCGGCTACTATGCGGCGCTGGAAAAAGGCTTTTATGCCGATGAAGGACTCAATGTCAGCCTGATTGAGGGCGGCCCGGATCATGCGCCTGTCGAGGCGCTGCTGGCCGGCAAAGTGCAATATGCCGTAGCCGATGCCGGTATTGTGCTATCGCGCGCCGAGGGCAAGCCGGTGGTCGTAGTGGCTTCCATTTTCCAGCATTCGCCGCAGGTGATTTTTACGCTTGCCGAAATGCTGTCCTTGCAGGATTTGCGCGATAAGCGTGTGATGATGCAGCAGGGCAATTTAACCATCGAAGTGCAGGCTATGCTACAACAGGCCGGACTGACTCCGAATGATTATGTACGCATTCCAATTGGTAATATTGAGGATCTGATTGAGGGGCGAACCGCTGCATGGCCGGGCTATAGCAGCAATGAAGGGTTTGTGCTAAAGCAGCGCGGTATCCCGTTTCATGTGTTTCGACCTATGGATTACGGTATTGATCTTTATGGCGATACGCTGGTGACGACTGAAGCGGAAGTTGCCTCAAACCCCGAGCGCGTGGCAGCGCTGCGGCGTGCTACCATCAAGGGTTGGGAATATGCGTTGGCGCATAAGCAGGAGATTGTCAGCCTGATTAAGCAGAAATACGACAGCCAGCACAAACCCTCAGCACATTTGAGCTATGAGGCGAATGCGATTGGTGAACTGATGTTTCAGTCGATTGTGCCGGTCGGATTTTCAAATCCGGAACGTTGGCATCAGATTGCCGCTGTGTTTGAGAAAATGGGCCACCCCATGACGACAGTAAACTGGGATAGCTTCCTCTATCAGCCCGATCATGAAGGGGTGGATATACTGTGGCATTATCGTTATTGGGCAGCATTTGGATTTCTGGCGGTGCTATTGCTGGTGATGTATTTCTATACGGTGCAGTTGCGGCAGGGCATTCGCAAGAGAACGGCGGCTCTGGAGCAAGTTTCATCCGAATACAAAGATATTCTCGATCATATGCAGGATGCCTATTATCGGGCAACACCGGATGGGGCGATAACCTGGGTGTCATTGGCCTGTGAACGGCAGATGGGCTATCAGCGCCATGAATTGATAGGCCGGCAATTGACCGCCATCTACTATGATGAGGACGGGCGTGATAAATTTCTACAGGCGTTGCAGGCCAGTGACGGGCATCTGCAACATTATGAAGTATGTCTGAAACATAAGGATGGTTCCCGCCTGTGGGCCGAAGTTAATTCGCAGTTCTATTATGATGAACAGGGCCAAATCGCCGGGGTGGAAGGCAATGTGCGCAATATCAATGAGCGCAAAATAGCGGAACGTAAAAGTCAGGAACTGACCGATCAACTGCAACAGGCTCAGAAAATGGAAAGTATCGGTGTGCTGGCCGGTGGCATCGCGCACGATTTCAATAACCTGCTGGTTGGCGTTATGGGTAATGCGGAACTGGCCATGCTGGATAACCGACAGAATGAACTGCACCCTTACCTGCAACAGATTTTCAAATCGACTCGGCATGGCGCCGACCTGGTACGACAGATGCTGGCATATTCCGGTCAGGGCAACATTTCGATGGGGAAACAGAATTTCAATACATTGATTCGCGATGTATCAGAGTTGCTGGCCACTGTGATTGGCAAACAGATCAGACTGGAAAAGGTGTTGGTGGATGATTTGCCCGATGTGTATGGCGACAAAAATCAATTGACCCAGTTGATCATGAACCTGATGACCAATGCTTCGGAAGCGATGCAAGCCAAACCGGGTAAAATTATTTTGCACACCGGCGTACGTCATCTTTTTGCGGAAGATTTCGCTGCCATGTATATGGCGACCGAAATCGAAGCGGGAGACTTTGTATTTGTCGAAGTGACGGATTCCGGATGCGGCATGGATAAACAGACGCAGGAGCGTATTTTTGACCCGTTTTTCACAACCAAGGAAACCGGCAGTGGCCTGGGACTGGCAGCGCTGCTGGGCATTGTGCGTAGTCACGGAGGCACGCTGTCTGTGCACAGTGATAAGGGTAAAGGCTCCTGTTTTACAGTGTTTTTACCCACCCTGGCGGATGCTCGTATGCTACCTGAAACGAAGGCTTCCGATGTTGCTGCGACACCGGAATTATCAGGTGCTGTGCTGGTAGTAGATGATGAAAAAACAGTGCGCGATGTGGCCAGACGGTTACTGGAACGGGAGGGTGTTCAGGTCGTGACCGCACATAATGGCGCCGATGCTGTACGCATTTTTCGCCAGTATGCGGATCAGATAGCACTGGTGTTGATGGATTTGACGATGCCCGAGATGGATGGAGAACAGGCATTCCATGCTATTCGCAGCATTCGTTCTGATGCTGTTGTCGTATTAAGCAGCGGCTTTTCAGAGGCCGAAGCAGCTGAGCGACTGCGTGGCTTCGGGTTAGCCGGATTTGTGCGTAAGCCTTATACACGCAAGGTTTTGTTAAATGAAATAGCTCGTTTGGGTGTCGTTGACGTCAGTGCTATTGAGCAGGAGCCTCTGCAATGGATTTGATGCGACATATGGCACAAAAAAATTATTTTGTTTCGAAAGTATCGTTGCGCCGCCATGTGTTTATGTTTTGTGCCGCAGCAGGTGCTATTGTCGGTGTCCTCAGCACATGGCTGGACTGGCGGAGTGGCTTAATTTCTTCAATCCCGCAGGATATTACCTTGGCTCTGGTGCTGATGCCGCTATTTTTCTGGGCTAGAAAAGCGGCTGATCCAACGTCACCGGCCAGAGTTGGTATGCTGATTTTTGCGCTCTCTTTCATACCATCGATTCCAAATGAACTGGTTCATATGCCAATTTTCCTATTGTGGTTGCCTGCTGTTTCACTGTTGGCGTTTTATTTTTTCGGCTTTCGCGAGGGCCTGATCTGGGGTGCATGTTTTCTTGCTGTCGTATTAACAGAATCCCTATGGGTTCTGTCCAGCACGCAGGATTTTCAGTTTCAATCAATGGCCGTGATGGCGATCATAATCTATCTGTTTCTCAGCGGAACTGCCGCAGCATTTCAATACTTGCTCGAATCCTACGAGCAACAAATTCTCCTTGAATCGGAGGAGAGGCAGATTGTCAGCGAGCGTATGGCTGAGATGCAGAAGCTGGAAACTATTGGCGTACTGGCAGGCGGCATTGCGCATGATTTTAATAATCTGCTGGTGGGCGTGATGGGCAATGCCGAATTGGCCATGCTGGAAGCAGCGCATGATGGCAAAGAGCAATATCACTTAGGG
>CAYUBK010000201.1:0-3539 GCA_964442955.1 uncultured Zetaproteobacteria bacterium
GTCGGAAGCGTCCAGTTGCGTAACCGTCCAGTCCGCCATGCGTTTGGCCATCATTCCCATGGCTACCCGGACATCGCCTTCATGGGCGACATAATGATCGTGATTACCACGCAAACAATGGATGTTGCGCTGCCGAATCAAGTCGATACATGCCTTCGGATTCGGACCATAACCAACAACATCGCCAAGCATCAGGTATTGGCGGATTCCCCGCCCGTCCAGCGCATCCAGCACAGCTTCAAAAGCAGGCAGGTTTGCATGGATGTCCGCCAACAGGCCAATAGGTTCATTGGGTGCGAATATTTCACTGGCAGCTTTGCCAAGTGCTGGTGCATATTTCGGACGTAAAGCGAACATAAAGGCTTGCTTCATAGTCTCATGTTCGCCGACAATCTGGTCTTCGAGACCGGCGCATACCATATCATCCGCTTCGGATGAATATTGACTCAATAACGGTTTAAGACGTTGCCCAAGCAGACGCCACGCATCGACATTCAACGACAATACGGCTGACTTTCTCAACCAGTTCGCCAGCATTGCCGTGAAGGATGAGAAATTATCCCATGCATAAATATCATCATCCAGATAGACGATTTGATGATCATACATGGCGAAATTGGAAAGCCCTTCATCCAGACGCAAGTTAAAGCGGCAGGCAAAACCGATATAACAATCCAGCACCTTGACCAGCAACTCTGCACATTCACTTTTTTGCAGTGTGGAAAAATCAACCGTATGCAACGGATTCAGCCTGGGCGAAACATTGGCAACGCGATAACCCGTATCCATTGGCACCACCACCCATGTCCGCTCCGGATGATAAAGTTGATAACCCATCTCTTTGGCCAGTTGCAATGCACACCATTTTTCCGCCACATCCGCCGATGGAAATATACGGCTGGTATTTATTTTCAGCACCAGCACTTCACTCGCATAAATCCGAGTTTCCGGCTTGCCGGTGAATGCACCGTGATGTGATAATATGGTTACTTCAACCTGCAAAAGCCGCTCAATCGCCGCCTCATCAATCAGCCCGGTACCTGAGCCAGCACCTGAACCGACACCTGAAAGATTTCCGATAATACTTATACCCATAGTTGCCAGAACTACGTGAATGGAGTGCTACCGTCAAATCATTCCAGATAATCATTTCAGCGCGGCCTAATCACTCCTTCACCCGAACACGCAAACTTTTTATGGCAACACACACTGCTTTAGGGTTATATTGCAGCTTGCCGGAGGGGGAATCTTGCCAGACACGACTGCCATGACACTGGATATGCGCTTGCACGCCATACTTGAGAAAACACGCCTTGAACATGGCATGCATTCCTTATTGCTGGCTGACCACAACGGTCTGCCGGTCAGTCATGCAGGCAATATCGCCCACGCAGGCATGTCAGCCATTGCGCCTGAATTGATCCGGGTCGGCGATCATGCTGTGAAGCTCGGCGAGTATGAAAGCATCACTTGCGTGGCGCTGGTACTCGAAGACAGCCACCTGATGGTCATCAAAGACCTCGCGATAGGCGATGCAATGTTTGTGCTGGTCATGGATACGCCCTCCGTCCCCAAAGGTGTTCGCAAACTACTGCGCTATTTAAGTCATCGTATAGCTGAAGCCATCGAAGCAGACCGAGGCCCTGCAACATAAAAAAAGGAGTAACAGTACATGGCAGATATCCTGTTTGAAAATGACGATCACAGATGTGTGTTTTTTGAAGATTTCACCGAAGGTGAAATGGTTTCGGCCAATCAGCATCTGATTATCCACAATGGCCGTGGCATGCTGCTGGATCCGGGCGGGCATAAAGTCTATTCCAAAATTTTTGCTGCCATGCCTGAATATTTACCTCCGTCAGCGCTCGATTATCTATTTTTATCGCATCAGGATCCGGACATCGTAGCTTCCATCAATGGCTGGCTGATGATCACCGATGCCGATGCTTATATGTCCGCCATATGGCGCCGCTTTGTAGCCCATTTCGGCGTTGATGGAAGCGTCATGGATCGCATGAAAACTATCCCCGATGAAGGCATGCGGCTGGATTTGAATGGCTGTGAATTATTACTGATCCCTGCTCACTTCCTGCACTCAGCCGGCAACTTCCATGTCTACGATCCTATTTCGAAAATACTCTATTCCGGTGATTTGGGCGCAGCGCTTGTTGACTATCGTTTTGTCGAAGATTTCGATACTCACGCCGAACACATGATCGGATTTCACAACCGCTATATGGCCAGCGTCACAGCCTGTCGACTATGGGCCGGCATGATTCGTGAGCTGGATATCGACATCATTGCGCCACAGCACGGCGCAATTTTCCGGGGCAAAGAAATGTGCGGCAAATTCATTGACTGGGTTGAAACGCTTGAACCGGGTGCAGATGCCATGCAGGACATTTACAAACTGCCAGCATAAAACACAGAGAAAACAGGAGGTTAAAATGGCTACAAAACAGGATAAAATCAATGCAGTACTGGATGAATTAAGCATGGCAACATCGGATATTCAAGGACTGGCTGTCATCAGTCCGGACGGTATGTTGATTGCCGATAAACTCGGTAGCGACCAGGGTGATGCAGCAGCGGCAATGGGCGCAGCACTGGGCAGCTTGTCCAAACGCGTAACTGATACATTAAAAGTGGGTGATTTTCAGGAAGTCAATATTCGCGGCGCTAATGCCGGCATCCTTCTTTTTGACATCGAGCATCGGGCATCGCTGATTGTCACGGTATCCCAGCGCGCCAATCTGGGGCTGGTGTTTCTGGAGGCGAGGCAAGCGCAAAATCAATTGGGGCAAATCATCTAAACCAGCATGGTTCAATACTGAATTTCCGCAGCTATCGCATAAAAAACAAAACGTTAATTCCCGCTTTCATTTGCGAGCGCACAGCTAATCTGTATATTTTCACGATTAGAATAGAAACATAGAGGGTAACAAACAATGAATTCACTGGTTTATCTTCGCCGCATGATCATCAATCAGAAACCTGCACGAATTGATTATACGGTAGGGAATGAAACGAAAAGTCAGTACTACGAACGCGCCGGATTTGAAGGATCCCACGATGAAGTGGCCAAAAACCTGAGAGATATTCTGGAATCGAAATCTGTCGAGGTGGTGACATCCGATGACATGAATCCGATGAGCAATCAACGTGTGTTCGCTCCTCAGGCCATTGCATCAATGTTGTCCGGCTACACATTTGATGCAGAAATGCGCGCGGCCCTGCTCAGTTTTACCATGCGATTGCCTCCGTTGATTGTTCGACTCTACCCCATGCAGCGTTACGCATTCCAGGATAATTCCGCTTATATGAAAATGCATATGCAATATCAACACAATGGCATGTTGCGCATGCAAAATTATATTTCCCAGGCAGAAAACACCCGTGATGAAATGGTTCGTCTCAGAGTATTAATGGCAACTTATATCCTGGGTCTGATTGCCCCGCTCAATGCCGGTACAAAAAACCATATCAGCACCCAACAGGTTCAAGTTCAGCCTGTAGCCAAAAAGAAGAAAGCCGGTTTG
>CAYUBK010000202.1:0-3529 GCA_964442955.1 uncultured Zetaproteobacteria bacterium
ACTGGTTGAAGATGTGTCGGAAGATGATGATGCCGATCTGGAGCCGCGTCCGCCGGTCGTGGTGGTGATGGGGCATGTCGATCACGGCAAGACCTCGATTCTCGATGCTTTACGCAAAGCCCATGTGGCCGATGGCGAAGCTGGCGGCATTACCCAGCATATCGGCGCTTATATGGTGAAACTCGATGGCGGCGAGCGGGTCGTGTTTATTGATACGCCGGGTCATGAAGCCTTTACGAGTCTGCGTGCTCGCGGCGCAGGGATGACGGATGTGGCGGTACTCGTTGTAGCCGCTGATGACGGCGTGATGCCACAAACGGTTGAGGCGCTCAACCATGCTCGCGCCGCTGGCGTGCCGATGATTGTGGCTGTTAACAAGATGGATAAAGAGGGCGCAGATCCTGAGAAAGTGATGCGCCAGCTGGCTGAACATGAAGTGGTGCCGGAAGATTGGGGTGGCGATACGATTTTCGTGAAGGTATCCGCCCATACCGGTGAAGGACTGGATGAACTGCTGGAAATGCTGGCCTTGCAGACTGAAGTTCTGGAACTCAAAGCCAATCCGAAACGCCGTGGTAAGGGTATCGTGGTTGAATCACGCCTCGATAAAGGACGTGGTCCTGTTGCAACTGTACTGGTGCAGAATGGTACCTTTAATCAGGGTGATACTGTCGTGGTTGGTTCAGCTACTGGTCGATTGCGCGCTATTATTGATGAAAATGCCGTGCAGCATCGCACTGCCGGGCCGTCTATTCCGTTTGAATTGCTAGGTTTGGACTCTGTACCGGAAGCGGGACAGGAGATCTATTCAGTAGAGAATGAGAAACAGGCACGGGATATTGTGCGTTACCGTAAAGATCGGGAGCGTGAATTGGGCGCTGAAGCGCAGAAACGTGCCAGCCTTGATGAGCTGTTCGCTAATATGCAGAGCGGCGTCAAGGAAGTGCCTGTGCTGATTAAGGGTGATGTGACAGGTTCTGTTGAAGCGATGGCCGAATCACTGCTTAAGGCTGGCACCGATGAAGTGAAGGTGAAGATCGTGCACAAGGCGATCGGTGGCATTACAGAATCGGATGTTATGCTGGCATCGGCTTCCAACGCTATCATTATTGGTTTCAATGTCCGTCCTGAGTCCAAGGCCAAGAAAGTGGCCGAAGCTGAAGGTGTGGACATTCGTTTTTACAAGGTGATCTATGATGCTATTGATGAAGTGAAGGCGGCTATGGCCGGTGTATTGAGTCCGGACGAGGTAGAGAAGGTCACTGGTACGGCTGATGTGCGCGAAGTGTTCCAGGCGCCGAAGGTGGGCGCTGTAGCCGGTTGTTATATGACCGACGGTTTTGTGACACGCGGCTCGCATGTACGCGTACTGCGCGAATCTGTGCTGATTTACGACGGCGTGCTGGCATCATTGCGTCGCTTCAAGGATGATGTGAAAGAAGTGAAGTCCGGTTATGAATGCGGCATGAGTGTCGAGAAATTCAATGATGTTAAAGAAGGCGATACCTTCGAATTTTATGTCATCGAAGAAGTGGCGGCTACGCTCTGATTTTCATTTACAGAATCTGTGATGCGCGGTAATCCTGCTGGCCAGAAACGCTTTCTGGCTGATATCCAGCGTTTGTTGTCCACCTTGTTGCTGCGTGATGTTGCTGACCCTCGTTTTAACGGGGTCAGTATTACCAGAGTGGAACCATCCGGTCGCCAGTTATTGCATGTATGGGTTTACCATAATGGTGAATCTGAGCCGGAGGCTTGCGTGGATTCGCTCAATCGAATGGCGCCGCATTTTGAGCATCAACTGCGCCGCGCCTTACCGAAACGGCGATTGCCGAAAATCCAGTTTCAATGGGATAGCGCTTTTGAGAAGTCCGGTGATGTTTTGCAGATGCTGAGAAATCTGGAAAGGCCATGAGCGCCTCACTTACCCCCTTATTCAGTGATGTCGACTGGCAGCCGGTTATTGATGGCATCGCGCAAGCAGAAAACATTGTCCTGATCACGCATTGCAACCCGGATGGCGATGGCATCGGAGCGCAGCAGGCGCTTTATGATGTGCTTACTACGGCGGGCAAACAGGTCTGCATGCACAATAGAGATGGCGTCCCACGCATTTATCAATTTCTCGAATATGCATCGCAAGTCGGCAAGGGTGACTGGTCTGGCAGTCAGACTGCTGATGTAATCATTGCGCTGGATTGTGGCGCGTTCGGGCGACTCGGCATGCCCGAAACATTTTTTGCCGGTGCGACGCTGCTTAATATTGATCATCATGCCAGCAACAAACTGTTTGGCGATATCAACTTGGTCGATGCTCGCTACTGTGCCACCGGTGCCATGATCTTTGATTTGATTGTGGCTATGCATGCGCCGCTGAGCGAAGCATCAGCAACGGCGATTTATACGGCAGTGATGACTGATACCGCCAGTTTCCGCCTGTCCAGCGCCACTGCGCCAGTGTATCGTCTGGCGGCCAATTTGGTGGATGCGGGAGCCAAACCCTGGCCGATTACAGTCAATGTGTATGAAAGCCGATCACTGGCTGGTTTGCAGATGATGACGGCTTGCCTGAGCACGCTGGAGATTAAAAACGAGGGTAAATCCGCCTGGATTTATGTTACGGATAAAATTTACACTGAAACGGGTGCCGATGTTGAGGATACCGAGGGCCTGATTGATTACGCCCGCAGTATCGATGGTGTTGAAGTGGCAGTCTTTTTGCGTGTCGACGAACGCGACAGTAGCCGCTGGAAAATCAGTTTCAGAGGCAAAACATGGGCCAATGTCGGCGATCTGGCCGCAACCCTTGGCGGCGGCGGTCATGCTTATGCCGCAGGCTGTGTGTTGCAGGGCTGCATAGAAGATGTTTGCGAACAGGTGCAGCAAGCAGTGAACAAGGTGCTTGATTAGCGTTATTGTGACGATCTCTTCAGAACACATTTCTTCAGAATACATTGCCGGCATTATTTTTCTCGACAAACCACACGGTTGGACATCGCGACGCGCTGTCAATGAAGTCATGCGGATGTTCTCAATATCGGGCCGAAAACGCATCAAGGCGGGTCATGCCGGCACGCTTGACCCACTGGCCACAGGCATGCTGCCGATTCTGCTGGGCGATGCGACCCGCTTTGCCGAAATGGGTCTACATGCGGAAAAACGCTATCGGGTGACATTTGATCTGTCGTATCAGACGGATACGCTGGATCGGGAAGGGGACGTGTGCGCTCGTTTCAAAGGCGTGGTGAATCGTCAGCAGGTCGAAACCGCAGTGGCCGGATTTAAGGGCGACATTGAACAAATTCCACCGGCATATTCCGCCATTCGCATCGATGGGAAACGAGCGCATGAACTGGCTCGAAAGGGCAAAGATGTGGCAATGCAGGCGCGACCAGTCACGCTGCTTGAAATTGAATTAACTGCATTTGACTTTCCTCTGGCGACATTGGAGGTATCCTGCTCAAAAGGCACCTACATTCGCTCGCTGGCGCGGGATATAGGTGCGGCTCTCGGCATGGGGGGATGTGTG
>CAYUBK010000203.1:0-3523 GCA_964442955.1 uncultured Zetaproteobacteria bacterium
GAAAAATTGCGGATGTGGGATTGATTCATCTTACTCATTGGCGCGGCAGTGTAACCATGCCTTGCCAACTGCGCTATAAAGCGGTGATTTCAGCCAGCTGATTTATCATCCTGTCCGCATGGTTGTAATCGATATTCAAGCTGTGATAACCCCCGTCTTTCTCAATCATAAGGCTGGGGAAACCTTGCGCACCGATGCGTCGCGATTGTTGTATTTCATCCATCAACGCCGCCATCGTTGCCGGCGCATTCAGATCGCGCCGGAACTTGTCAGCATCCAGATTCAAACCCGAGACCAGATCAATCAGCACATCATCGTCGGACGGGTTACGCGCCTGCAAATAATAGGCCTGCTGAATGGCCTGAATCATTGCATCTTCCAGTCCCGGATTCTGCTGCCGCGCGGCAATCACTGCGCGGCAGGCCGGATAGGTAGAACGCCGAGGCGTACATTCCGTCCAGAACTGGAAATTAAATTGCGTGCCGGGCACCCGTTTCTGAATGGTCTGCCAATGCCTGCGAATCATAGCCTGTGTTTCTGCTGGCATGGGGGAATCACAATCCGGAGCCAAACCGCCCAGCAGATATTTGACAACGAAAGTTTCCGGCAAAGCTTTCTGCAGCTCAGTCCAGACAGGCCGAAACGCCCAGCACCAGCTGCACATTGGGTCATGTATATAATACAGTTCAGTCATATTTCAGACACAGATCTACGCGAATGAACGCAGATTGAAATAGTTGTTAAAACAGTAAGTTATATCGTTCATATCATGTTATAGGCGAATCATGCAGCGAAGAACACCCGACTGAAAAAAGGATTATATCTGTGTTCATCTGCGAACATCCGCGTCCAAAAAAATTAGCTTATCTGTTTCGGAACAGGCAAGGACAGGCCGGTGGAATTGCGCATCAGGAGCTGTTTAATCGCGCCGCTATTACCCATCAGGCGCATACCGAGTCCGCGTAGTTCTTTTAAACCGGGAATTGTGCCGGTGAAAACCTGGTGAAATCCCTCCATTGAACCCATGATTGATAATACATCCGGCATGCGCTGTTTCATATAACGATCCAGCACGCTTAACTCACCCCAGTCTTCATCAAAGCGTTTGGCATCGGCGATTTCCTGTGCCAGCACCATGGCGTCCCGAATGCCGAGATTCACGCCGAGCCCGGCCAGCGGATGAATACAATGGGCGGCATCGCCAACCAGCGCTACGCGCTGACGTACGAAATGTTTGGCCAACTGCCCCTTGAGCGGGAATGCAGCCCGTGCCCCCGCTTCGCTGATTCGGCCCAGCATTGGCCCGAAGGTGAGATTCAGCGCATCCAGAAAAGCAGCATCATCCATACCCATCAAACGATCCGCTTCACTATTCTCGGCGCTCCACACTATCGAACACAGATTATCGGTCATCGGCAACATGGCCAGCGGGCCAGTGGGTAGAAAGCGTTGAAAGGCATTGCCGCGATGCGGGTTCTCGGGGCGAACGGTGGCCACGATACCCTTCTGTTTGTAATCGCGCTGCCAGACGCCGATACCAGCCTGACCTCGTACCCATGATCGGCCACCATCAGCACCGACAATCAACGGCGTGCGTAAAACGCGCCCGTCGGCCAGCCTCACGATGACCTGATCGGCCTGCCATTCCAGATCGGCAATTTCCGCCGGACAGCAGAATTCCACCGTATCGCTTTCCAGCATAGCCTTGTGCATGGCGCGCTGCGTACACGAATTTTCAATCAGATAACCCAGCGCATCTGCTTCAATCTCGTTGCAATCAAAACGTATGCCACCAGCTTCCTGATTATCCCAGACACGCATGGCCCGCATCGGGCTGGCATCATCTTTGAGATATTTCCAAACACCTAATCCTTCCAGAATCTTAACATTACCACGCACAATGGCGGAGACACGGCAATCGCGACCCAGTGAACGACGCACCTGCGGCTCGCCGCGCTCGATCACCACAATCTGCAAACCGGTATTTCGCAAGGCACATGCCAGCGCCAGCCCCACCATGCCACCACCGACAATAATCACATCGGCGTAATCTGAATGATCATGCTTCACAACATTCATACCGCAACCTCCTTCGAACGCACCTGTCCGGCGCCGGAAGCCTGCCGCAACAGCAGCCCGGACAGACTTTGCGCGCGCGGTAATTTTTCCAGCCCCATGCCTCTTACCCATTTGACACCGGGCACGTTACTGCCAAACACATGCACCATCGATTCGGTAAACCCGGCTACGGCAGCCACATCGGCGCGCCGTTTTTCGGCATAGCCCTGCATCAAAACCGACTGCCCCGGATCGTTGTGCGCCAGTTCACAGTCCAGCATTTCCACCAACGCAACCACATCCCGAAGCCCCAGATTCATGCCCTGCCCTGCCACCGGATGCACGGTATGAGCAGCATTTCCGACCAGCGCCAGTCGCGATGTGGCGAATGTTTTGGCAACGGTTAATTCCAGAGGGAAGCTGGCGCGACGCGAAGTCGCCGTGATCGCACCAATTTGATGCAAGGTCGTTTCTCCGGCTGCTTTCCCCAGAGCGTCGATAAATTGATCATCGCTCATGGCCAGCAACTGCGTGGCCTCACCCGGCGTAGCGGCCCAAACGATAGAAAAGCGACCATCGGCCAGTGGTAAAAAGGCCAGCGGGCCGGAAGCACGAAAACATTCGTATGCAGTTTCGCTATGACCATGTTCACAGGCTACCGATGCAACCATGCCGAAACGGTTATAATCCCAGCCGAACACACCAATGCCAGCCTGACGACGAATCTGGCTATAGGTGCCGTCGGCACCGACCAGTAAGGCGGCTGTGATATCAGATAATTGATCACCGCGCTGAACTTGAATCTTTACCTGCTGATCTAACACATCAAAACCGGCCACCGATGCCGGAGAAATAAGCTCGACGGATGATTCCTGCAAGCGTTGATACATCGGCTCCAGCAACTTGCCCATCTCAACGACATAGCCGAGTTCCTGCATATCAGGCGTTGCATGTGCGGAATTGGCGACATCCAGATCGACACGACCACGATTACCCGGTTCGGTCACCACAATATGCTTGATGTCACCGACACCACCACCTACAACATCGGGCCACAAGCCCAATCTATCCAGATGACAGCGGGACCCGTAATTCAACGCAATCACGCGCTCCGGATCAGTGGATACAAATGACGGGGGGAGTAATTCAATTACTGCAACGCGATAATCCAGCCGTTCCAGCTCCAACGCCAGCGTTGCTCCCACCGCGCCGCCACCTGTAATGACGACATCAAAATCATTTTGTGCCTCAGAATTCATTCAAACAGCCCCTTGGCGAGCATTTCCCCTAACCCTTATCGCTTTCATTTGTATTGCAAGCAATCCGAAAACCAGAGTATCCGTGCAGGCCATGGAGCGCCTGCCAAAATCGTGAGTGTAAGCACTTGATTTTGCGAGTGCCTAAGGAAGCGCTGATTAACTCAGCGTTTCCATGCAGGCCATGGACGGCCTGCCAAATCAGGCAC
>CAYUBK010000204.1:0-3506 GCA_964442955.1 uncultured Zetaproteobacteria bacterium
CGACCGGGTCCGCCTTCAATCAGGGTGACGTCCAGGCCTGCATCACGATAATAACCTTTCTCCAGAGCCGTATAATAGCCGGCAAACTGGAACTGATGTTTCCATTTCAGTTGCAGGCTGATCTGCTCATTTGCCGCATAGCCATAAGATGGCAGCAGACACAGCAGTAATGTGCCCAAAATAAATGGCTGCCCCCATACTTTTCGCCATGGATTACGCATAATGACTTTCACAGGGGTTCCTCCAGCTTTATTTGTAATACATCTGGCGTATACGATATCAGGATAAAGCCGCCAGCTCCTGACCAGAAAAATAATCGGGTAATAACTCCGCAAAAAAAGCATCTTCATAAACGTCACCCGATTTACCATACAGCCAAATTCCTGTTACCTGTCGGCTAATAAACAAGCAATGATCATGCCGGGTTATTGAATAACAGGCGCCAGAAGTCTGCCGGACTTAGGGTGATCGTAGCGAGCAGGAGTAAGCGGTTATGCCGTGCGATAGCTCTGATAAAGTCAAAAATAGCATGATTTTGAAGCGCATAGTGATAACCATGTAACGATAAATCAGGATATTTTGGGCCACTATCCCTGCCGCGCAGTAGATTCTCATAAGTCCGACAGGCTCCTAGCATCCTATCTCGAAGAAGAGCGAATGATCAGGGAGGCTGCGTCTATCCTGACGCTTCACGCCTTACTCCTCACACAATCATATTCCGCCGCCAAGGAAGCGTTCGAGTTTTTCCTGTTCGCTTAAACGGTCTTTTTCCAGCTTGTCACTGGTTTTAGCCGGTTTGCCTTCCATGTCGGGATGAAAGGCGTCGACGCGCGCATTCACATCATCGATCATCTTCAGTACATGACCGAGCGCTTCAGCGACAGGGTTGGCCAGCAGATGGTGATCCAGGTTGATTTTACCGTCTTCAATCAGCGATTCGGTGGTCGCTACCACGGTGCCGGGAATGCCGACCACGGTGGAGTGGGGCGGTACATCCTTGAACACGACCGAATTGGCACCGATGCGCGACTGCTCACCAATAGTGATCGCGCCGAGCACTTTGGCACCGGCACCGACAATCACACCGTCCTGCAAGGTCGGGTGGCGTTTGATCTTTTCCCATGTCGTGCCGCCGAGGGTGACGCCGTGGTAGAGGGTGACATCATCGCCGATTTCGGTGGTCTCACCAATTACAATGCCCATGCCGTGATCAATAAAGAAGCGTTTGCCAATCGTCGCACCGGGGTGAATTTCAATGCCGGTCAACCAGCGGCCAATATGCGAAATAAAGCGACCGAGCCACAGTAGTCCGGCATTCCAGCAGGCGTGCGCCAGACGATGCATCCAGATGGCATGCAGGCCGGGGTAGCAGGTCAGCGCCTCCCATGCAGTGCGGGTGGCCGGGTCGCGGTCAAAGGCGGTACGAATATCTTCTCGAATGGTTTTGAACATCATGCGCGAATTCTATCAGAAATTTTATCCAGCGCCTGCTCGGGTGCAGCAATACTCCACAGGCCGGGTTGCGATAGTCGTACATCACACCAGTCTTTGAGCATCGCCACATCCACTTCAGCAACGCGCTCCAGCCATTGCAGTGGCGATAACAGCGCCGCTTCATCCTGCCTGCCGCCTAGATAGAGCATCTGTCCCTCAACCGAATCCAGTCCCATGCGGAACTGCACTTCCAGCTGCCGCTTACAGCGCTCGATTTCTTCGAGAGAGATGCTTTCGGAAAAATGCTCCAGCACATCACGCATCACCGTTACACAATCGGCGGCGCGTTCAGGATCCATGCCGCAGATCATACTCCAGATGCCGGCATCGCTTAGCATGCTCAAATGCGAACCGACGCTATAGGCCAGTCCGCGCTTCTCGCGTATTTCGCGAAACAGCCGTGAACTCATGCCACCGCCCAGGATCTGATTGCTTAACCATGCTTGTGGACGTTCATCCGAATTGGCCGTAATGCCGTCAAAAGAAACGATCATCTGCGCCTGTTCATCGGCGCGAGGTAGTGCCTGAATGCCGTTTGTAAAATCAGTTGGTGGCTGTCTGTTGGTGGTGTTGGCGCTATCAGGTTGCCAGTCTAAAGCAGCGATGGCTTCGACCAGTTGGTCATGGTCGATATGGCCTGCTGCGCTAAGCAATAGTCGACCCGCGCTGTAATGTTGTTGCAAATAGGTTCTGAGGTCATGCGCCGAAAAGCAGTTTAAAGTATCGTGCCTGCCCAATACCGGACGGCCTAGTGCGTGATCAGGAAACAGAGCTTCGACATGCTGATCCATAACCCATTCTTCCGGCGTATCTTCAACCATGGCCATTTCGGAAAAAATCACCCCGCGTTCACGCTGCCATTCCTGTTCAGGCAGAGCAGGCTCGCGCACCATGGATGTCAAAAGACTTAATGCTTCACGCCAGTGTTCATGCAATACATGCAAGTGGAAACAGGTGCGTTCGCGCGAGGTGAATGCATTGGCGTTGCCACCTAACTCATCGAGTTTTTCAGCCAGCCGGTGCACATCCATCTGTTTTGTGCCCTTGAACAGCATGTGCTCAAGCGCATGGGTGATGCCGGCCTGCGCCTCCGTTTCATCACGACTGCCAACATCCACAAAGATGCCCAGCGCCACACTTTGCGCCGATGGCATGGCATGGGTGATGACCAGCGGGCCATTGGCAATTTGTGTTTCCTGATAAAAGCTATTGGTCATAAACCGCTCGTTTTATATATTAAAAGCATATTCACCATAGAGTACACAGAGAGCGCAGAGGAAGTCAAAGGCATGAGCCTGCCGGATGACGCTTCGCTTTTCCGGCCTACAACTTATTGTGAACTCGTTTTCCCTTGAGTGTGATGGTGTTTTTAGTAGTTCGCAATCGGGAATCAAACCAAAAAAAGAGGCGAGCAATTGCCCGCCTCTTTTTACAGTATTTTGGTGCTATTCATCAGCCTTCAGCGTTCTCTTCGAGTAGCGCTTTCATGGACAGGCGGATGCGGCCATTGCGGTCTACGTCGAGCACTTTTACACGCACTTCCTGACCTTCTTTCAGTTCATCAGCCACTTTTTCAACGCGGTGGTTGGCAATCTGGGAAATGTGAACCAGACCGTCAGTACCGCCAACGACGCGCACGAATGCACCGAAGTCCATCAGCTTGACTACTTTACCATTGTAAATCGCGCCGACTTCAACCTCAGCCACGATATCTTCAATCATCTTCTTGGCTGCTTCACCAGCATCGCCGGTGACAGCAAAGATCTTGATGGTGCCATCGTCTTCGATATCCACTTTAGCGCCGGTTTCTTCAACGATGCCGCGAATGACTTTACCGCCAGCGCCGATGACTTCGCGAATCTTGTCAGCTTTGATCTTCATGGTGAACATGCGTGGCGCATGATCGGCAATCGAGCCGCGCGGTGCATCAATACACTTGGCCATCTCATCAAGAATATGCATACGTCCTTCATGCGCCTGAGCCAGTGCTTCTTTCATGATCTCACGGGTCA
>CAYUBK010000205.1:0-3485 GCA_964442955.1 uncultured Zetaproteobacteria bacterium
TCTTCGCCGGAAGCAGCGCATACCACCAGATATTCCTCATCCTCAAACAGCCCCTGCAATGAATCACGGATAGGCTGTTCGTCATCTACAATCATGATGCGAGCAGTCATGAATCCTCCTTATGCGGCATATGCACGGGCAGTTTTAGGCAGAAGTGGGTTGGTTCGGCTCTCGAAATCAGCTTTAAAGTGCCACCATGATCTTCGGCAATGCGCCTGGCAATGGCCAGCCCCAACCCCGAACCGTTCACCTTGGTCGAATAATAGGCTTCAAATAGTTTTAATGCAGCATCTTCATGAATGCCTTCGCCATCATCCTCGGTATGCCATTCTACAGTCGTATCTGTGGTTTGCGCATACAAGCGAACTGAGCGGCTCTCATCTTCGCCGGTTGCTGCGATAGCATTGTCCATCAGGTTAATCAGTACCTGGCGAATCTGATCGGGATCGCATTGGCATGTGGCGGTATTGCTTTCCTCGATATCGACGCTGACACGACGGTAGCTATGAAACAGCTCATGCATATCCTGTAACAGGTTATTGACGGGAACCGTACGAATTTTGGGTTGTGGCATGCGCGCCAGCGTGGAAAAATCGGTAATCAGGCGCAGCAAACGATCAACTTGATTGATGATGGCTTTGGTGCAGACATCGAATACGTCGGTATTGTCGACCTGAGGCCGGAAACGCCGTTGCAAACGCTCGGCGGACAGCTTGATAGGGGTTAACGGATTCTTGATTTCATGGGCCAGACGTCTGGCCACCTCTGCCCATGCCTTGTTGCGTTCGGCCTCGGCAAGATCTGAAATATCATCAATAACCAGCAGATAACCGGAGAATCCACTTCCACTGGCGCTGAGTCGGGCGCCTCGCGCCAGCACGTGCAGCGTTTTGCCTTCAGGCAGAGCGACATCGAATTCGCGTTGCAATAATTCTTCTTTCTGATGGAGTAGTTCATCATAAAAATCGCCGATATCACGTAGGTTGCCATGGCTGATTTGTAAAATATCAGCACTTGGTTTCCAGTCCGCAGGCAAGTGAAGGATATCACGTACTGCCTGATTGAGCAGGCGCACCCGCCCATCCGCATCGACCAGCACCACGCCGGTATGCAGGTTGGCCAGCAGCGATTCCAGCACATATTGGCGCTGGCGGCTGTTATCCAGCGCTTTAGTCAAATCCTGCTGCGCCTGTTCAATGGCTTCGACATTCTGCTTCAGACGGGTAGCCATTTGATTAAATGAACGAGCCAGCGAACCGAGTTCATCATGTGATGATTCGGCAATCACCACATTCAGATCGCCCTCGGTTACTCGACGCAAGGCATGAGCCAGATCGCCGATAGGGGCGGTTAGGCGGCGGGCGAACAGCAAGGCTACGAGTCCCGCCAGCAGCACAACCACCAGCGTCATAAACAGCATGACATGGGTGAATGTCGCACTGATTCTTTGGCGATTGTGTTCAAGCTGTCGGTAATTACGGTAATCAGCTTCAACCGCGCGAGCATTCTGAATGACGCCGGTTGGCAGCTCTGTTTCCACTCTGAGCAGGCCAATGACGGATGTCGCCCCGACCAGCGGCGCATAGCCTACGGCGACTTCACGGCCATCATGCGATTCCAGTTCAGTCACCACCCGGCCCAGATGCATCGACAGGCGTGCGGTGTCGTTTAATGGGGTCGTCTGGAGGGCGCTCAACTCACCCTTCTGAACAGAGCCGATTAACCTTTCGTTGATATCGAATAGTTCGACTTTCTGCCATCCTTCGATACGTCTGATTTCGTTCAGGTGGTTGTTGGTCGAGCGATAATCCATATTGCCAGTGACAGCAGCCAGCAGAGCAGCATCGCTGATATAATCCAGCAGATTCCGCTTGGTGTTTTTTTCGACGCGCTCATAAAATCCCTGTGCCAGGTTCAGGGCGCGATCCAGCAGCGTATCGACACGAACGTCGAACCAGACATCCATGCCGCGTTCAACCATTTGGCTGGCGGCCATTTGAATGGCCATGGACGGCACCATCAGCATGGCAATCATTGCAATCACTAACTTGGCGCGCAGGCGTGAACCCGGCCTTGGCTCTGAGCGCTCGCGTAACAGGCGAATACCATATTGGATTAGCAACAGGGACAAGACCAGCATTAAGGCCATATTGGCCCATGCCAATAATCCACTATCCGAGTCTGCTGAAGGCCAAAGCAGCACGGTGACTGTCAACAGCCCAAATGCCATGAATAATGGTATCAATCGCATTGCATCGATGCGGTTCACGGCAGCGAAAAATCCTGCTGCATGGATGCTGCTGCGGAATGCCACAAGTTGGCCCACCATGCATTATTAATACCTTCGCTATGAATTTCGACACTGACCGAAATTCTGTATTGCATATCGGGCAACAGCAGGCTTTTATCCAGTACAGGGAAATTCTTCAGGCCGGAAAGAAAATAAATTGCGTCTTCGATTTGATAAACCCGTCGGGAAATGCCGCTGGATGCATCCGTCAGCAGCCAGCTTCGGGTCAGTAAATCCGGCTTGGCGTGCCGAATGACGGTGATGTCGGCAATACCTTCATTCAGCCAGTAGTTGCGTACCTTGCCGACATGTATGCGCCATTCCGTAGCCACCGCAATACCGTCTTTCATGGCGATTGAGAGTGTGTTGTCAGCAACATTCATCCACGCTGCGCAATACATGACTTTCTGATCCATCCGAATTTGCAGGCTTCCGGCTTCATCTGCATAAACATGCGACTGGGCAGCCATGATGATTCCTGCCAGTATCAGAAAGAATTTAATCCGGTTACAGAATAAACAGCCCATTACGCCGCAGTGTAACAGTAGATGTTGGCCAGTTCGATGACTAAAAATGCCGCCTGTCGGTTCAAAACAAACCATTCATACTATTGGCCTGTCAGATATGGCAATTCCATTTCCCCTGTTGTGTGGGTATAGTCTCCATATGATGCATGCAAGCATACAACACTCTGAATTCTATCACGCATATAAGGTGACGATACCTGATCTGAACCGGTATGGTATTATGCATGGCGGCAGATTGCTGACGTTGTGTGATGAAGTGGGCTATGTCGCAGCCCGTAAACATGCCGATGGCGATTGCTTTACCCGAGCTGTTCACCAGGCGCAATTCCACCATGCTATTCAGGAAGGGGAAGAGATTACATTTCACGCCAGAGTCGGGCTCACAGGTCATAGCAGTCTGTGGGTTTTTGTCGAAATTATAAATACAAAGGATGGCCGGCGTATGATGGACGCCGTGTTTGTTTATGTGGCTATCGACGAGAACCGGCATGTTCGGCAGGTGCCTGCAATTCATGCTGATACTGATGAAGAGAAACAGCTTCAGGCCAGGTTGAAAAGGATAAGAGATGCGTTTCCGGGCGTGTAAAAGAAGGAGGCTCCGGCAGGTGCCGGAGCCTCATGTCTGACGCAAAACACTAGGGAGGGGAGGGAGGAATGGCGCCAGACGT
>CAYUBK010000206.1:0-3470 GCA_964442955.1 uncultured Zetaproteobacteria bacterium
ACAACAGGGCGCTACGGAAAAGCCCACAGAAAAGAAAACAAAAGAACAGATTATAGAACAAGCTGTAGAACAAACGGGAGTGGCATCATGATTGGCATTGTTCTGATTGGTCATGCACGTATCGCCAGTGAAATGATGGAAGCGCTACAATATGTCGTGGGAGAACAGACGTTGATGGAGGCACTGGATGTTACCAGTGATACCAGCCCGGAATCGTTGACTGACAGGCTGGTGGCAAAAATCAGCAACTGCGATGTTGGGCATGGCGTATTATTACTGGCCGATATGTTCGGCGGCACGCCGTGTAATGTGGCGATGGGCTGTCTTCAGGCAGGACGTGTCGAGGTGGTATCCGGCTTCAATCTACCGTTATTGATCAAAGCTGCCACCATGCGACATCATGTCAGCAGTGTTGCCGAGCTGGCACAACAGGTGGTCAGGGCAGGCCGCCAGTATATTCAGGTGGCGCCAAATATTACGGCCAATGACCATCGCCCTGAGACTAACTATGATTCAGTCAGCCTTGAAAAACACGCAGATGTCTGAACAGACGATCAGAATATGCAATAAACTTGGCCTTCATGCCCGGGCATCCGCCAAGCTGGCGACCGAAGCCAGCAGCTTTAAATCTGAAATCCAACTCATCAAGGGCGAGATCGCCGTTAATTGTAAAAGTATCATGGGCATTATGATGCTGGCCGCCTGTAAGGGTACCGAATTACAACTACGCGCTGACGGCGACGATGCGGATGATGCGATAACGGCCATAACCAAGCTGGTCAATGCGCGTTTTGGAGAAGCAGAATGAATACCCGCTGCCAGCATCGTCAGGCCGCAGTAAGGCGGCAAGGCCATGCTGTTGCTTCCAGTGCAGGCATTGTCATCGGGCGCGTGAAAAAGCTGTTGCACGGCCGCCAGCCAGTGGTTGAGCGTTCGATTCATCGTGACTTGATAGAACTGGAAGTTGCGCGTTTGCAAAGCGCCATTGAAGCAGCCGGTCAGGCCATCGATATCGAGCGCAAACATCTGGTTGAGGGCGGAGTCAGCGATCCGCTGCTGATTCTGGATATGCATCGCATGCTGATTACCGATCCGGAGCTACAGGCCAAATCCAGTGCTCGTATCCGGGATGGTTGTATCAATGCTGAATGGGCACTGCGCCAGGAAATGAATGCTATTCAGGGCGTGTTTGAGCAAATCAAAGATGAGTATCTGCGCAACCGCAAGGATGATATCGAACATGCAGGCCGCCGGATTCTCGATCATTTGACAGGTTCGAGGAGCGAATCAACCGAAGCGATTGCACATGCGGATCAACATGGTGGTGCGCCGATTATTTATGTCAGCGATGATTTTTCTGTATCTGATGTGGTCAATATGTGGCGCTGTGGCGTGGCCGGCATTGTTACCGAGCTTGGCGGTGCTGATGCGCATAATATCATTGTTGCGCGCGGCATAGGCTTGCCTGCATTGGTCGGCGCAGCTGGCATCCTGTCCGATATCGAGGATGGCGATCACTTGATTCTCGATGGCGAACAGAATGTGTGGATTCTTAATTCGTCGCAAAGCGAAGAGGCGGCATATGAAAAATTCAGTGCTGCCATTTCAATCAGCAAAAAAGAACTGGAAGTCTTTGCCTGCAAACCATCACTCAGCGCCGATGGGCGCGAATTAAAATTGATGGCCAATATCGAATTTCCGGAAGAACTGGATATGGCTGAACATATCGGCATTGATGGCATCGGTCTGTATCGCAGCGAGTTCCTGTTTATCAATGAATCCAGCATGCCGGATGAAGATTATCAGGCGGAAAAATATGGCGAACTCGTTGGCCGCATGGACGGAAAACCTGTGGTGATGCGGTTGCTCGATGTCGGCGGCGACAGGCCGTGGTTATACAGCGATTTGGCCGGACATGATTATGGCGGCGCTAATCCGGCACTGGGCCTGCGTGGTGCACGATTGTTGCTACGCAATCCGGAATTATTAAAAATTCAGCTTTCCGCCATGTTCAGGGCCGCCGATGAAGGCCCTGTTCACATCCTGGTTCCAATGCTGACTATGGCTGAGGAAATGGAGCAGATTCGCGACATCGCAGAACAATGCAGAAGGCGGCTTGGTATGACGCAACCTGTTCCTGTCGGTGCCATGATTGAGGTGCCTGCGGCGGCGTTGATTGCGGAAGAAATGGCCAAAGTCAGCGACTTTTTCTCCATCGGTACGAATGATTTAATGCAATATGCGCTGGCGGCAGATCGAAATGATGAAGAGGTGGCGGCATTCTATAAAACTGATCATGATGCAATCCTGCAACTGATTTACATGACGGCATCGGCAGCCAAAAAAGCCGCTATTCCGGTCTCAGTGTGCGGCGAGCTGGCCGCCAATCCAGAATGGACAACCACCTTTCTGAATCTGGATATGGCATATTTGTCCATGAGCGCCAGCAATATTCTCGGCATTCGCCGCTTTCTCAACCGACAGACCTACGAACCATTGTTATAAGTCGATAATCTTTAAATGCATATATTTTGCCGAATCAGGCAAAGCCGTTTACTCTTCGCCTCCCCGCGGTTTACAGGGTAAGGAGAATACGATGCGATACAACTGGAGCGTAGATGAAATCGAGGCCTTATTTGAGCTGCCGTTCAATGATCTGATGTTCCGCGCCCAGCAGGCGCACCGGGCTCATTTTGATGCCAATGAAGTGCAACTCTCCACTCTGCTATCGATTAAAACCGGCGGTTGCCCGGAGGATTGCAAATATTGCCCGCAGAGTTCGCGTTACAATACCGATGTCGAACCCGAATTGCTGATGAAAAAAGGCCAGGTATTGGCCGCTGCCAGAATTGCCAAAGACAAGGGTGCATCCCGCTTCTGCATTGGTGCGGCATGGCGCGAACCCAAAGGCCGCGCTTTTGAACTGGTCTGCGATATGATTTCCGAAATCAAGGACATGGACATGGAGGCCTGCGCAACGCTGGGCATGCTCACACCCGAACAGGCCGCTCGCCTGAAAGCATCCGGTCTGGATTACTACAATCACAACCTCGATTCCGATCCGGAGTATTACAAAGAGGTGATTTCCACCCGCACTTACGATGAGCGCCTAGACACCCTGAAACACGTCCGCGCCAATGGCATGAGCATTTGCTGCGGCGGCATTGTCGGCATGGGCGAAACACGCCGGCACAGAGCCGGACTGGTGGCGCAACTGGCGCGCATGAACCCGCATCCGGAGTCAGTGCCGATCAATATGTTGGTCAAGGTGGATGGCACGCCTGTGGCGGAAGATAAACAGTTTGCCGATAGCATCGACAACTTTGAATTCATCCGCACCATCGCCGTTTCCCGCATCACCATGCCGGGCTCGCATGTACGTCTCTCCGCCGGACGCGAAAGCATGAGCGAAGAAATGCAGTCGCTGTGTTTTCTGGCCGGTGCCAATTCGATTTTTTATGGTGAAAAAC
>CAYUBK010000207.1:0-3439 GCA_964442955.1 uncultured Zetaproteobacteria bacterium
AGTTCATGCATAATAAAGCCTAAATCGAATGAAGCATTGTGAATGACCAGCGTGGCACCTTCGATAAAGTCGAGAAAATCCTGCGCGATTTCCTTGAAGGTAGGTTTGTTTTTTACCTTGGCATTATTGATGCCATGGATACGCACCACTTCAGCCGGAATATCGCGTTCTGGATTGATGTAGTGGTGAAACACATGCGCATCGCCAGACAGAACCTTGCGGTTCAGTACTTCGATAGCACCAATCTCCACCATACGGTCGCCATTTCGAGGCGAGAGCCCGGTGGTTTCTGTATCAAGCATAATCAGTCGCATGTCCGCCAGTATAGCCTGCTTTTAATCCCTGCCAATATTGTTTCTATCAGGTGCGTTAAAAAGCCCCGTTTTTTTATTGATCAGCGCCCGCAATAGATTCTCGTGGCCAATGATCAGCTGTCTTCAGAAAACGCACCCACGGTTCGGGCGGCCGTTGATACTCGGCCAGTTGCAGATCCAGCACGGTCAGATCGGCATCGGAGATATCATGGCCTGATTGCTGGCGGCGCCGGATGTTTGTTTTTAAAGTGGGTGTATCCACATCCAGCCAGAAAAAATGCAGCGGGACATCACATGCTTTGGCTAAAGTATGCGCCTGCCGGCGTGAATCAGGATGCAGGAAGGTGGCATCGAGGATGACTGAAAAGCCGGCAGAAAGCGCTGTGCGGGCGGCATCGAACATGGCCTTGTAGGTGTGGATATGCATTGGCTTGCCGTATAATTCCAGGTGGAGGAAATCGACGGCGATGCGTTTTCGGGTTGCATCGGTACGGATAATGATGGCGCTCTCTTTGCCGCAGCCGTCTAAGGCCAGATGACTTTTTCCAGAGCCTGACAGGCCACCAATGGCGAACAGGACAGGGCGGCTGGTCCGGGTATATGTGAGCGCCAGATCAAAATACAGACTGGCTTCTTGCCATTGCGGCGGCTGTTGCGTTGCGGGCAATTCATTGGCCAGGATGCAGGCGACCTTGCCGCGTACGCCAGCGCGGTAAAACAGGTAAAGCGGCAGCAAAGCAAGGCCTGCATAATCGCCGCCGAATTCCAGATAGCGGGACAGAAAGCGCATGCCCAGGTCGGGGCGCCCGTGCGCATCGCAATCCATGATCAGGAAGGCGACATCATTCATGGTGTCGATGATGCGGTAGGCGTCATTGAATTCAATACAGTCGAACAGGGTTGGCTTGCCGTCAATCAGGGTGATGTTTCTGAAATGCATATCGCCATGGCAGTGGCGGATATGGTGTTCATGTTGTCGCTGTGCCAAAGCGGTTTGCTTGTTTTTAAACGTGGATTCAGCCCATGTGGCCAGTCTGTGCAGTTTGTCCGCATCAATAACCGCTGTACCGGATGCATTGGCATGGCGGGCGGCAATGTCGAGATTATCGTGAATATGCTCTGCCAGCAGGGCAGCGTGATCGAGGTCGGGATCATTGTTGATATCAGCCGCTGCATGAAAGCGGGCGACAATAGCAGCCAGATCATCCATCCATTGGGGTTTGAGTTCACCTTGCGCCAGTTTTTGATCGAACAGGCCGGATTGATCGAACTGTACCATCTTCAGGCAATAGTCGATGATCTCACCGCGCCCTTGCAATCCCCCCTGATGATAAACCGGCAGTACATCGAGATATATATTCGGGGCCAGCCTGCGGTTCAGGCTCAACTCCTGTTCGCAATAATACTGTCGTTTGGCCAGGGTTGAAAAATCCATAAACCCGAAATCCACCGGTTTCTTGAATTTATAAGCGAAGTCGCCGGTCAGAAACACCCATGAGGCATGGGTCTGGATCATGTCGATGTGACCGGTCGGGTGCGGGTAGATTTCAGGCTTGAAAAAAACCTGAATATGCTCGGGCATATCAAGTGGTTTCAATAGTAATCACCTGTTCTGCAAACAAAACAGGCCCCGACATATGCCGGAGCCTGTGCGTTTGTGCGGAATAGAACCATCAGCCGTGTTCGATGAACATGCCTCGGTTGATATCGCCAATGCTGACGATGCCAGTCAGCTTGCCATCATCCACCACTGGGATGCGACGCAGGTTTTTCAGGCCCATAAAAGATGCAGCCTTCAGCACTGGCATGTCTGAATAAACAGTCATTGGATTGGGCGTCATCACTTCTTTGACTTTCATACACATGACGCGCTTGTAATTATCTTCCATTTCTTCGAAATCACGTGCTGATTTGGCATCGTGAATATATTCGCCGAAGTTGGGGTATAGCGGCAGCATAGTGTCGCGGATGGTGATAATGCCGATGAGTTTGGTGTCATCCTCATCATCAATCACAGGTAGCGATCCGCAGCGGCGCATTACCATTTTTTGCGTGGCATCATGCAGGGTATCGCCTGATGTGCAAGTAAGGCAACCACGTGACATAACATCTGAAACTTTCATAATTCCTCCTGAACCATTGATCAGCTGTCATGCAGCCGAATTCAGAGGCGCAGCATAGCACGGATTAAACAGCTTGTGCAGGTGCTTTGTTGGAGGCGGTGTCTGCTACGAAGCAGTTGACACGCTACGATGAGACGGTATGGTTCCGCGCCTCAATACAAGGCGCAGCAATCGCTGCTAGGAGCAATAAACGTGGCAAACCATGCATCATCACTGAAACGTGCACGACAAGACGAAAAAAAGCGCGCGCAGAATCGCACTCAGAAATCTGCCATGCGTACCGAAATTAAAAAGGTGCTGACAGCAGTCGAAGCCGGCGACAAGGATGCCGCAGCGATTGCTTTGAAGTCCGCTACCTCCGAGCTTGATCGCGCAGGTCGTAAAAACCAGATTCATGCACGTCAGGCCTCACGCCGCGTATCTCGCCTGAATGCAAAAGTAAAAGCCATTTCCTGATTTTAGTTCTCTGAGTTTAAAAGCCCGCCAACCTCTGGTTCGGCGGGCTTTTTTTGTGCCAATTGGCTTTCCATGGGTCTGTCGGACTTATGAGGAATCTACTCGGCAACTGCTCCTGTGTTGCTCTACCTCTTGCATCCATGTAGTCGTGCGCGGCAGGGGTAACGGCTCAAAATATCCTGTTTTATCGTTGCATAGTTACCACTATGCGCCTCAAAATCATGACATTTTTGACTTTTTCAGATCTATCGCGCGCCATTCGCGCTTGCTCCTGCTCGCTACGATCACCCTAAGCCCGACAGGGTCCTGGAAGGGCGCAAATCATCTTTTATCGAATCCTGGCTCGTGGCGTTGAAGTGATGGACGTTATGCATCACAGCACCTCTGTGTCAAAATGATGTGGCTGATATCCACACTGTGTCTGTGTGTCATCACCATGTCATAAACGCATCATAACGTTCGCCGCAACCCAAAAAACGGGACTTGATTTTAGGAGATGAAATTGAAAGCAACTATTAAAACAATCGCTGCTCTCGCCATGTTGGC
>CAYUBK010000208.1:0-3388 GCA_964442955.1 uncultured Zetaproteobacteria bacterium
AACGGCACATTTTCAATCGGCGCACCGTCATCGAGAATCACATCCAGTTGCGCACCAATCGGCAGCATGGACAGTTTGATTTTGGTTTTTACAAAATTCATCGGACAAGCCACGCCGGAGAGATCAAGCAAGACAACATCAGCAGCAGCTTCAACGACCAGCACTTCAGCAGTCTCTTCAGACTCAACGGCCTCCGGCACAGCGGCAAAACGTTTTTCAGCCAACCCCAGCCAATCGGCCTGCACATCGCGCAAACGGGTCACACCTGCACCCGGATCGGCCAGATCAATGCTCATCATCGCAGCCTGCACCGCATTAAATCCGCTCATCACGTCGTGGTCCGAGCCTGCATTGGCAATCAGCAGACCGAACACCTCGCCATCATCTTCCGGCGCCTCGCCAAAGGCGACAAGAAATGCGCGCGCCGTGGAAATCATTGAACGACGCAGGGCGCTCTGAGCCTCGGCCCAGAACATTGCATCGAGATGTGCACGTGCAATCAGTAACTCATATTCCGCTTCCGAAATCAGCGCATCGGACATGCTCAATACCGCACCGGCGCATTCGCCCTTCTTATTGCCCTTGGTATTGAACGCCTCGTTTTCACTCCAGTCGTAGATCAAACCTTCGACCTCGCCGGCATCAGCCTTGAACGGGGTCAGAATGTCAGAAATCCCTTCCTTGCCCAGACGCGTGGCCCAGTCATGCATGGATTCATCACCATCACGTCCCGCTTTGTAAGCGCCCAGTACGGTAATGCCCGCTTCAGGTGCGTATTTAGCCGGCACAGGATCGGTCGCAAAAGCCAGCGGTGAGCCCGCCACGCCTGAACCACCAAGATGCAATTGATAATGCGGCACGGCCTGACCTGCCACTTTCTTGGCCATACCGTGAAAGCCCAGATCGGCAATATGATGGCGAGCACAGGAATGCTGGCAACCGGAGGCCTTTACCGTAATCCCGGCCAGCGTTGCATCCGTTTTAAAATCCGTCATCAATGGCTGCAATGCAGCTGCCAGACCACGGCTGGACGTAATGCCCAAACGACAGGTTTCCGTACCCGGACAAGCTACGATATCAGCAATGGCGCGGGCATGTTCGGTGAACAGGCCTGCATCATTCAACACCTTCAGCGCCGCACCCACTTTGTCTGCATCCACATTATTGATCACAACGCCCTGCTCTGTGGTTACGCGTAGCGTTTCGACGCCTGCCGTGCGCGCCGCATTGGCCACTGCATGGCACTGAGCCGGCGTCAAATCGCCACGGAATAGATTCAGCAAAATCGCTTTCTGGCCGTTATGCTGATCCACCACGCCAGATTCGGAACGCGGCAGCGCGCCGGTTGGCGTACGCCAGCCTGCTTCCGCATAACCGCTGTCATCTGCATGGGTGGATGCAATCACCGCACGCTGCTTTTTATATTCCTCGATAAAACCTTCCGCACCCAGCTTCTGTGCCACATATTTCAAACGAGCGCGAGCACGGCGTTTGCGGTCGGAATACTTGAAATGCATACGCATCAGCGCTTCACCAACCAACAGAATATCGGATTCAGGCACGAAATCTTCCAGCAGCAGCGCTCCCATCGGCTGCGATGACAAGCCGCCGGCTGCCCAGACCTGAAACCCGTTCACGCCACCCTGTTCGCTGGCAATAAACCCAATATCATGCATGCCGCCCAGACCACAATCGGTAGCACAGCCGGAGAAATTGACCTTAAACTTGCGCGGAAATTGTTGCGCCAGCGGGTGACGCAGAAAATACTCGGCAAAGCGACGCGCATGTACGCTCACATCGGCATGTTCAGCCGGACACGATCCGGCCAGAAAACACGATGAAACATTTCGCACGGTATTACCGCAAGCTTCGCGCGTGGTTAAACCTGCTGCATCGAGCCGGCGCAGAAAGGACACAACGTCATCCAGCGCCACAAAATTGGCCTGTATATCCTGACGGGTAGTGACATGGGCAAATTTTTCGGGTGCTTCAATCAGGGTGCCATCGGTCGGCAACTGACCGGTATAATCGCCCACGCAATCGCCAATCACATCAAGCTGATCCGGCGTTAAATTGCCACCCGGCAATTTGACACGCACCATCTGCACTCCTTCCTGGCGCTGACCATACACGCCCATCTGCAAACGAAACGGCGTAAAGCGTTCCTCTGACATCGTGCCAGCGCGAAAGGCTTTATAGCCAGCCTCGAATTCATCCACATCGGACGTATCAGTAAAATTAAATGCTGTCATTTCTTACTCCGTGAGGAGTGAGGGGTGAGGGGTGAGGGGAATTATCCTCACGCCTGCCACCTCACACCTGACTATCTATTATCCCAAGTAACTGCTCAGATTGCTGCTGCTTTTTTCGAGGGCAAGGAAAAAACACGGAGCTTACTACTGTAAGTGAGTATTTTTGACGCCGCCATCGGGAAAAGCAGTAGTGATATGGGCCGTTACGACTCGCCGAATTTTAGTTCGCAGGCTTGTTCGTATGTTACCAGATCGGTGATGGTCGGATTTTCGCCGCACAACGGGCAGGCCGGATCCTTATGCAACTTCAGTTTTTTCCATTCCATGCGCAGTGCATCGAAAACCATCAGCTTGCCGGCCAGCGAATCGCCGATACCCAATAGTTCTTTCACCGCTTCCACCGCCTGAATCGTACCCACGGCTCCGGCCAGTGCGCCCAGAATCCCTGCTTCGGAACACGATGGCACCAGCCCTGCCGGCGGTGGCTCGGGATACAGACAACGGTAGCACGGCGCGCCCTTCTGCTGATGAGGCTTAAAAGTGGCGACCTGCCCTTCAAAACGGAACATGGCACCGGAAATCAATGGCTTCTTCTCGAAATAACAGGCGTCATTAACCAGAAAGCGGGTCGGGAAATTATCGCAGCCATCAATGATCAAATCGTAATCACGGATAATTTCACGCACATTGTCTTCGGTGATGAAGTAGTTATACGTGTTCACTTTTACATCCGGATTGAGCGCCTGCATGGTTTCGCGCGCACTCTCCACCTTGGGCATGCCGATGCGGTCCTGATTATGAATAATCTGACGCTGCAAATTAGAAGAATCCACCACATCTGCATCGGCGATGCCAATGGTGCCCACGCCAGCTGCAGCCAGATAATAGGCTACCGGCGAACCCAGGCCACCGGCGCCAATCATAAATACTTTGGATTCCAGTAGTTTGGACTGCCCTTCCGCGCCCACTTCCGGCAAAATAATATGCCGCGAATAGCGCTCGATTTGTTCTTCTGTAAAATCAATCATTGTTGCTCCGTGAGGAGTAAGGTGTAAGGGGTGAGGGCCAGACTTCCGCCTGACTCCTTACACCTGACACCTCACTCAAAATCAAACTTCGATGCCCTTGAATAGATC
>CAYUBK010000209.1:0-3371 GCA_964442955.1 uncultured Zetaproteobacteria bacterium
AAATGCTTCCTACTTCAACAGCCATCGCATGATGCGCCGTTATGCCGCCGAAGCGTATGTGCGTTAACATGAAACAAACAACGCACCTGCATGGTTTTTTCCATCCCAGGATAATGTTTCATATCATGGGGTGGAAAAAATCCATGCGCGTTAAGCGCCATGCAGTGACTTGCCCAATTCTGTTCGGCGGTAAACAGCAGAGATGCAGGGGGTACGCGTTATGAAAGTATCGGATGAATATCTGGAGGAGCAGTTATGAATAAGCTCAGCAACATAGCAGACTTCGGCCAGTCGATCTGGCTGGACTATATTGACCGCCATCTTATTCGCAGCGGTGAGCTGCAACAGCTTATTGAACACGATGGAATACGTGGCGTGACCTCCAATCCCGCCATCTTCGAGAAGGCGATCCGCACGGATAAAGAATATGCCAGCATCCTGCAGCTGCTTGGCGGCGCTTCTCCGCTCGAGGCATTCGAGCATCTTGCTATCGCGGACATTCGCGCTGCAGCCGATGTATTGCATCCGGTGTACGAGTCTTCCGAATGGAGAGATGGTTATGTGTCGTTGGAAGTATCGCCAAAGCTGGCGCATGATTGTGCCGGCACGGTGGCTGAAGCAAGGCGGCTGTGGCGCGCGGTAGGGCGGCAAAATCTGATGATCAAGGTGCCTGCGACCAATGCCGGCATCCCGGCTATTCAGATGTTGATCACCGAAGGCGTGAATGTGAATGCTACGTTGCTGTTTTCTCAGGCTATGTATCAGCGTGTTGCCGAGGCATTTATGTCCGGGCTTGAACAACGCTTGCTCAACGGCGGCTCTCTGGCGCGGGTGGCCAGCGTTGCCAGCTTTTTCATCAGCCGTATTGATTCGGCTGTGGATGCCGCGATTGATAAACGCCTGAAAAAAGCGAGCAATGATGGCGAGCGTGAGGTACTGCAAAGCGTGCATGGCAAGGTGGCGATTGCCAATGCCAGGCTTGCCTACCAGCATTACAAGGCAGTCTTTTCCACGCCGCGCTGGGAGGCGCTACACGAATGCGGCGCCCAAAGTCAGCGGCTGCTCTGGGCTAGCACTGGCGCCAAAAATCCAGCCTATAGCGATACCCTTTATATTGAAGAGCTGATTGGCCCTGATACGGTGAACACCGCGCCGCCCGCAACACTGGCGGCATTCAGGGAACATGGTCGCATCCGCGCCAGTCTGGAAGAAGATGTTGCCGGTGCAACGATGGTTATGAATCGGCTCAATGCATTCGGCATATCGCTGGATGATGTGACCGACGCACTGCTGGACGATGGAATCAGGCTGTTCGACGAGGCCTACGGCAAACTGCTTGACGCCATCGCTACGTCTGCCGATGTATAGATCGAATTTGATACCGGCCATACTGACTCTGATCATGGTAAGTATTGTCTCTTATGCTTTGTTTGTGGATGGTAAACAGGCGCGGTGGTATTCCACAGCACAGGTAAAAACGGGCAAAGTGGTTTTTGAGAGTCATTGCATCCAGTGCCATGGCTTCCAGGCGCAGGGGCTTGTGGCAAACTGGAAACGGCGTCTTGCCGATGGCTCGTATCCTCCACCGCCCCTCAATGGTACGGCACATGCCTGGCATCATAACTTGCCGTTGTTATTACAGATTGTGCAAGAGGGTGGGGCGATCTATGATGGCAAGATGCCCGGTTTTGCCAAAGTTTTGAATAAACAGGAACAGTTGGCTGTTATCGCCTATTTACAGAGTTTATGGGCTGATGATGTATATCATATGTGGCAGGTAGATCGCGATCTACTACAGACGCCGTTTAAGGCGGCTACAAATCGCCCTGACAAACGATTGAATAGCGAGGAGGTTTTCATTCATGCAACAGACTGACCGGCAGATATCACCAACTTTGATTTCGGCCTATCACCCTGTAACCCGATGGCTACATGCCGGCTTGGTTCTGGGAGTCATTTTCCAGCTGGTTTGTGCGTCTCTGATGGCTCACCCGGAACATGAGGAGGACGAGCCTGGTGGAGTCGCTATGGCTCATGCTGAAACAGCGGCGCACCATCCTGGGCATGTGAATGCAGTTGGTATTACTGCAACAGCGCATGCCGAGCCGACTACTTCTGAAGCAGGCCACCCAACGCATCAGAAAGATGCATTGGGGCAATGGTTGATGGTTGCTCACCGAACGGGCGGGATACTCGTTGTGTTGATAGTGCTGGCCAATTTAGTGTGGGCTGTCATGCCAAGAGGAAATCCACGCAAACGTCAACTTACTGTTTTATTTTCTGCTCTGCACTGGTCTGAATCAGCGTCAATTGCAAAGCGGTTGCCACTGATGCTGGCGGGAAAAAGGCCATTGCCCGAGCCGGGAAATTCATTGTCCCTTATTTTTGAAATGCTCGGTTTACTGACGATGACTGCAATGGCTTTTAGCGGCTCGATCATTTGGAATCTGTGGGCTGGACCTGGCAATAAGGTTTCTGAGCTGGCCGAGTTCTGGATGGAAACCCATGCTGCTATCGCTGTCATGCTGTTAATTTATCTTGCGGGTCATATTTCCATGGCCCTGGTGCACGTTCGCGCTGGCGATCCGGTGTTTGCCCGAATTTTACCTATGGAGAAAAAGAGGCGAACATCTCAAGGTAAAACAGATGAAGATTAATCCAGTTCTAATGTATGTATAGAAGGTTCGTTATGAACCGATTTCGATCCTGGTCCGGCGCCCGACAGGATCGAAAAAAATACGGGTGCCAAAACAAGGAGGCTTATATGCTAAAAAAAAGTGCAGTAGTCCTGATCATGGGCGGTATGCTGGTAGCGGCACCGGTAATCTATAGTGGAGAGTCCGGTAACATGTCCGATGCACAGCATCGCAAGGCCATGGGCGGCATGCATCACCCCAAACATGCTGATGATACGAACAAACAGGATGTTGATAAGAAAAGTACACCCATGTCCGATGCCCAGCACCGCAAGGCTATGGGCGGTATGCATCATCCCGAACATGCTGATGATGCGAGCAAGCAGGATGTTGATAAGAAAAGTGTACCCATGTCTGGCGCTCAGCATCGCAAAACCATGGGTGGGTCGCACCATCCTGACAAAGACTGAAATAATAAACTGAAAGAGGACTTGTACCGGGTCAAGGCCATCTCGCTTCATGATGCAATCCAGTCTGTTTACAAGATAGACTATGCTTGCACGAAGTATTCGGGTACTCTGAAAAACTCAGAGTACCCGTGCGATCCATGGACGGTTCTGAATCAGTACTGAGTGTACTTATTCAGAAGTTCTTTAGCCCGGATTATTCATGAATCGGTGAGATGATCGCGACGGGCGTTTGTTTTCAACAGACAGCGTAGCCCTGAAATGGCTA
>CAYUBK010000210.1:0-3366 GCA_964442955.1 uncultured Zetaproteobacteria bacterium
TAATTGCGGGCTACTGTGTTGGCTGGTTTATGGTCGTACTGGCATCATTCCTGATCAATCACTTCGAACTATTTGGGTTGCAACAAGTTTATTGTAACCTGGTTAGAAAATCCGAACCGTCACCGCATTTCACTGAGAGATTGTTATATAAAGTCGTGCGCCATCCATTGCAGCTAGGCGTGCTGATTGGTCTTTGGTCAACACCTACTATGTCGATAACACATTTGATGTTATCTGTTTCTATGTCAATTTATATCTTCATTGGTCTGCATTACGAAGAAAAAGATCTGGTCGCTACATTAGGTAAAGAATATAACAATTATCAAGGACGCGTCCGTATGATTGTTCCATTTCCTAAATAACTGTTGGCTGCGGTAGCCATTGAATAGATGAGATAGTGAATGTTTTCAAAGCCTTGTGTGCTTTGTAGCTAATAATGGTGAGGTGGCTATGCGGATTTATCTGGTGCAACACGGCTTGGCGAAAGATGCCAGCGAGGATGCGGCGCGTCCGTTATCGGATCAGGGCAGGGAGGATGTAACACGCTGCGCCGGGTTTTTAAGTCTGTTCGAAAAGCCGAGGCCGGTAAAAATACTGCACAGCGGTAAATTGAGAGCCGAACAGACTGCCGAAATGTTCGCCGAAGCATGGGGTGGTATCGCGGTTGAGCGTACACTTGATTTGTCACCCAACGATGACCCATCAGTCTGGTCGGCGCATCTTGCATCGATGTCAGCCGATGTGATGCTGGTGGGCCATCTGCCGCATATGCAACGTCTGGCCGGATTGTTGCTTTGCGGGGATCCGTCTCGCGAAGCGGTGCATTTGCGTAATGGCGGCGTGGTTTGTATGGAAAAGAGAGAATCCGGCTGGTCAGTACTATGGCAGGTTAATCCAACGCTTTTTTATGGTGAAAGCTAAGGCGAAATATTGAAGCAACCAGAGCATTTAGCTGCGGTTTGATGCGTTGTTTGCCAGCATTTTCAGTTCCGGTTTAACCAGTGGATTAGCCGCGATTTTGGCATACTTTAAATCCTTGACCTGGATACGCAAACGCATGCCGTGTCTGATCCCTTTGGCCATCTTTGGATTGGCTTTTTTCAAAGCATAGACAGATACACGATAGCGTTTGCTGATATCTTTGATCTGTTCACCACGCAATACCCGGATGCTCAATTTTCCCGAAGTTCCGGAAGGAATCAGATGATTTACCCTGTCCAGCCTGGTTTGAGGGATCCGCAGTCTTAGATTCTTTGGCCTGTTCTGAAAATATTGCATGCGAGCAAGTTGGGGGTTGAATCGGAATAGCTGATATTTTGGCAGTCCGGCAGCAGCATGCAAACGCTCCAGATCTACCGGTGAATCAATGGTAACTGTCGTGGTTGGATACGGCGCCGGGAAGCTAATCACGCCGTCTTGCTGCAAAGCTATCAGCCCGAGGATATGACGAATATAGGTTTTGGTAATCGGCGGTAGTGGCAGTTTGTTCAGGCCGTCGCCATCATGCCATGGGTGACGATTCACACGGCGCTGGACACCATTTGGGCCAAGGTGGTATGCGGCAAATGCCAGTGGCCAGCTGCCGAAATGCTTATGCTGTTGTAACAGAAAGCGTGCTGCACCGCGTGTGCTGGTCTCAATATTTCGCCTGCCATCGAGTTGAGCGTTGCTTCTGATGCTTAGATCGGTTGCTGTATCGGGCATCAACTGCCATAGGCCGGTAGCCCCAACTTCTGATTGAGCGTAAGGATTATAACTGGATTCGACGACGGGAATCATTTGCAGTTCCATCGGCGCATTACTTTGTTCCAACATTGTCACAAGCGGCTGACGCACATAACGAGAGCGCTCAGCGATACGTTTCCATTTCGGCACATAGACGCGCATGGCTTCGGCTTTAACCGATTCGATTTCCTGCGCTGTTAATCCGCTCAGGGTAAGATTTGTGGAGGGTTGCCGGAGGGCAGAGTCAGCGTTATCTGTTCCTTTGTAGGGGGCACAGGAAGCCAGAAGAGCAATCGCCAGTGTGGTGGTTGTGTATAACATTCGAATCAACATGCCGGCAACACTGAGGTTGGTGCGATGATGAAATATGACAGAAATCACATTCTGTCAATTGGTTGCCGGGTGAATAAGCGGTGCAGTCAGGGTGCAATACGCTCGTATTTTCGATTAAGGGCGGTGGATTTTTGCCAGCAATCAGCATCGTGTTCAGGCAAGGATATCAAGCGCCAGCACCAGTTGTTATCCAGCGTGCCGGGCGTGTTGAATTTGGCTTCCGAACCCAGTTCGAGTAAATCCTGCATTGGAATCACAGCCAGCATAGCCGGCGAAGCCAGTGCGCATGCAATCAGCGCCCAGGGCATGTCGTCCGCTGTAGCATCAAGCACGCGCAGTGCATGCGCTCGAACAGACTCATCGGTGCCATTAAACCAGCCCATGGTGGTGTCGTTGTCGTGCGTGCCGGTATAAACAACCGCATCCTCTCCAAAATTGCCGGGCAGGTATGGGTTGTCATCATTGCCGCCGAAGGCGAATTGCAGGATTTTCATGCCGGGCAGGCCGAACTGTTCTCTTAGTGCGGTGACTTCATCTGTGATGATACCAAGATCTTCGGCAATCAGCGGTAGCTTGCCGAGTTGTTGTTGCAGGGTAGAGAGTAAGGCTTCGCCGGGCGCTGTACGCCATTCGCCAATGACGCCGTCTTCGCTCTCGCCGGGAATCACCCAAAACGCTTCCAATGCGCGGAAATGATCAATGCGCAGCATATGCATCAGCTCCATCTGGCGCCGGATGCGACGCACCCACCATGCGAAACCATCTGCCTGCATGACTTCCCAGTGATATAACGGATTGCCCCAGCGCTGACCGGTTTCGGAGAAATAATCCGGTGGCACGCCGGCCACTTCATCGCACAAGCCTATATCGTTGACCGTAAACGAGGCGCGATTGGCCCACACATCGGCGGAATCATGCGCCACATAAATCGGCAAATCGCCGAACAGCTGAATACCTTTTTCATCGGCATATTTTTTCAGCGCATGCCATTGCCGGTTAAAGATAAACTGCTCGAAGACAACCTGTTTAACTAGCTGTTTATATTCTACTTTAGCAGCTTTAACTGATCCTGTTTTCCGGTCTCTTAAATCAACAGGCCATTGCCACCAGGCAGCATCATGGAATGCCCCTTTTAATGCGGCAAAGAGAGAATAATCATCCAGCCAGTAGGCATTGGCCCGCTCAAAGGAATCAACATATTTTTTAAGTTCAAGGTCACGGCTAGCACAATCCCAAAACACAGTACTGGCTCTGGCGCGCAGCAGGGCGTGTTCAGATGCAGTATTGCAATCGTTCAGGCTATCTGTG
>CAYUBK010000211.1:0-3363 GCA_964442955.1 uncultured Zetaproteobacteria bacterium
ATGCTCCGGACTCTAATGCTGCGACTGTTTCCTGAGTGTCGTCTTTGACAACGACCCTTTTCCCGAAACCTTCAGGCACATAGGTGAAATCTACTTGCCCGGTCATCAATTACTGGCTCGACTTCAAACCTACCATGCCACCGAACAGAGATAACAAGCCATGCCGGGTATCAATGCCTGCCTTCACTGCCGCCTCATGCACTTTCTGGATATGTTCGGGAAAATCATTTTCAGGCACCAGATTAATGGCATCACCATCGCACATCATTTTGGTGACAGCGCGCAATTGCAGGTCGTTATCTGTCGCTTTTGCCGAAGCAAGCAGGTCTGAGATACTTTTTAATTTTCCATCATCGCCCAGGGCAGTATCAATAGCGACATCAATGGAACCGCTGTATGTCTGCACTTCCAATGAAGACAGATCTTCCAATACATCTCCGATTTTTCCCAGCGCCCCTGTCATTTTATCTGAAATATCCGCCATACTCATCTCCTTTTTAATGATTCATGGTCGCTGAACACTACTACGCAAAATGGCCATAAATTTTGCAACAGCAAGGCAACTTGCTGATATGGTCTGTGTGAATTGCCTGATGTTTTCAGGCGCTTCAATCGATTCATTTTTCTTTAACTTGCCACCCATAACCTGAATCCGGCTAGACTGGACTAATTTTAAACCATGATTCGTCTCAATATATTGCTCATAATCGCCATAGCTGGCGCGCTTGTTATCAACGCTGTTTAGCGCCGTAAAATCCCCTGCATAAGTACGTACATGAATTGATTTACCCTGCTTGTGTCGAAGGCATTTTTTCAGCTTTAGAAAAGCGACATAAAAGTCATTCATAACCAGACACTTCGGAAGAACCATTGTCTTGTTCGGAAACAATTATTCAATGCCAAAATAGCCCCCCATGATCCAAAAAGAACGGGGCAACAATCTCATATTTGAACGGGGCTGTATGTCCCATAAATATGGGACAAAAAAAAAGGGGGGGCTCAGGCAGCCAATGATTCCTGTTTGGCTTCCAATTCCTGCCAGTTGTCATAGGCACGTTCCAGCAAGACTTCCAATTGATCCAGCCGCTGCTGATCTTTCTGAAAGCCTTCGGCATCTGTGGTGAAGTAATCGGCCTGACAAAAGCGGGTTTCGATTTCTGCTTTTTCTGCTTCCATTGCTTCGATTTCAGCCGGTAAAGATTCCAATTGGCTCTGCTCTTTATAACTGAGCTTGGTCTGCTTCTTTGTCGACTTGGCAGCCACGACAGTTTTTTGCGGCTCATGGCTTTTCTGTTCTGTTTCCAGCGTTTCTCTTCGGCGCGTTTTCCAGGCCAGATAGTCGGAGTAGCCGCCCTCAATCGGGATAATCTCGCCATCGCCCTCAAAAGCCAGCACGCGCGAAGCGGCGCGATCCATAAAGGCGCGGTCATGACTGACCACAATCACCGTGCCGTCATAACGCGCCAGCGCCTGCTCCAGTACAGTCAGCGTACCGATATCCAGATCATTGGTCGGCTCATCCAACACCAGTAAATTGGCTGGTTCGAGTAATAATTTCGCCAGCATCAAACGCCCGCGTTCACCGCCGGATAAGGCAGCAACCGGACTATTCAAACGCTCCTTATCGAACAGAAAATCCTGCATATAAGTTACAATATGGCGCGGTTCATGGCCGCCGATATGCACATAATTACCACCCTGCGGTAATAGCACTTCCTTTAACTTCAACTTGCTATCGAGTTCCCTCATCTGGGTGAGAAATGCCGGAGCCAACCGCACACCGTGGCGTACGCGCCCTGCATCCGGCGTCAATTTACCCAGCAGCATGTTGAGTAAGGTCGTCTTGCCAATGCCATTGGCTCCGACAAGACCAACCCGGTCACCGGCCATGATTTTATGGCTAAAGGATTCGCAGATCACTGTATCACCAAAGCGGTGTGATAATTCAATCGCTTCCATCAACATCTTGCCGGGCTTAACGCCGGATGACACGCGCAACTCCACATCGCCACTGCGCAAGCGCCGTCCCGCCCGCTGCTTACGCAATTCCTCCAAACCGCGCACGCGCCCTTCATTGCGTGTGCGCCGGGCCGGAATGCCCTGACGAATCCAGCGTTCTTCGCCTGCCAGCAAACGGTCAAATTTGCGATGCTGTGTTTCTTCCACGGCCAGCATTTCGGCCTTTTTCTCCAGATATTCGGCATAGGAATAAGGAAAATGACGCAAATGGCCGCGATCCAGTTCAATAATCTCTTCAGCCACAGCATCAAGAAAATAGCGATCATGGGTGATAAATAACACCGAACCCCGAAACGCCGCTACGAAATCCTCTAACCATTCAATCGATTCAATATCGAGATGATTGGTCGGCTCATCGAGCAATAACACATCCGGCTCGGACACAACGGCCCTTGCCACCGCCACCCGGCGCAACCAGCCACCGGATAATTCGCCAACATCGCGATCAGCTTCCAGTTTGAGCTTTGAGATGGCTGTTTCGATGCGATTATGGAATTGCCACGCACCGAGCCGCTCCAGTTCGGATTGCAGGGCATCAATCTGTTTCAACAAGCTATCGGAACTATCTTCAACCAAACGTTGCAAGCTATCATGGTAGGCTTCCAGTGTTCTGGCCACATCGCCCAAGCCTTCCGCCACCACATGAAACACAGACTGCCCGGCATCAAAATGTGGATCCTGCGGCAGGTAGGCCACCTGCGTATTTCCACGCAAAGTGACTTCTCCGCCATCCGATTCAACAATCCCGGCCATGATTTTCAACAGAGTGGATTTTCCCTCGCCATTGCGCCCGATCAGGCCAATACGCACACCGCGACCAATACTCAGACTGACATCATCGAGCAGCACTTGCGGGCCAAAGGCTTTATCAAGGTGGTTAAGGGTCATAACAGGCATACGCGAAGCATAGCCGTTTGTGGGGTGCCAAGTCATAAAAAAACTGGCCTGAAAAAAACGTCCCGCACAAATGCGGGACGTTTTGACAGCGCTGCCTGCGCCGTAGTGTTGTTAGCTAGCCCGGAATACCTGCCGCTTTGTATACATAAGACCAGAAACTTGATTCATGTACAAAGTAACGGGTATGGTGATGATAACAAACCTGTAGTCCATCACGGGTTGAACGCACCATAAAATTCAAATTTCCAGCAAATGTGTCTGCGATTTTTCTTGCCCGAGTGCCATCCATTTTGCACCTCCTGACATGCTTTTCTTGCGTCCAGTCGTGTCTTCTTTTCTTTGAATGCTTCTGTATTACCTATCGCATAATCCATGCCAAACTTGAACACCTAACTTAAACCGAAGTGAGATATAATATGCCACAATTTACGTCAGATTCTGCCTGCT
>CAYUBK010000212.1:0-3336 GCA_964442955.1 uncultured Zetaproteobacteria bacterium
TTGTCCGGACGCATCGTGGTCGCCACCCATATGCATGCCGGCGATGGCAATGTGCATACCAATATCCCGGTTAATTCCAATGATTACCTGATGATGAAGAAGGCACACCGGGTGGTTGAGAAGGTGATGGCCAAGGCGGTGGAGCTCGGCGGCGTGATTTCCGGCGAACACGGTATCGGGATCACCAAACTGGCTTATATGGATAAGGACCTGCTTGCTGAGCATGCCGCCTACCTGAAAACAGCCGACCCGGATCATTTGTTTAATCGCGGTAAACTATTGCCTGACACCGATCTGCGTTTGACCTATACGCCAAGTTTCAACCTGCTGGAAATGGAATCGATGATACTCGAAGCCGCCGATATGACCGATCTGTCCGAAGCCATTTCGCCGTGCCTGCGTTGCGGCAAATGCAAACCGGTCTGCAATACCCATTTCCCGCGCGCCAATATGCTATACAGCCCGCGCAACAAAATTCAGGCAACAGGTGCAATGATCGAGGCATTTCTGTACGAATCGCAAACCGGCGACGGTATTTCATTCGAGCAGTTCGAAGGCATGCAGGACGTTGCTGATCATTGCACGATTTGTCATAAATGCGAAAGCCCGTGCCCGGTTAATATCGATTTCGGCGTGGTCACTGAAGGCATGCGGGCGCTGCTCAAGGACAAGGGTAGGAGCAAGCCCAACCTCGGTTCCAGATTATCGATGATGTTTCTAGTCATGCAAAATCCGGGTGGCATTCGCCTGATGCGCGAGTTTGTGCTGCGCTGGGGCTATGCCGGGCATCGATTGCTGAACAAGCTGGGCAAGGTGTTTGGCATGGTGCAGCAAACGCCGGCGGCCAAACGTAATCTCGATGGTGTCGAAGCGCAGGTGATCAATTTCATCGAGCGGCCCTTGCCGTCTATTCAATACGGTACAGCGCGCCAGAAGCTGGGCATTGAATCGCGCGATAAAAACATGATTCCGGTATTGCGCGATGCGAAGCGGAGCAATGGCCGGGCAGTATTCTATTTCCCCGGTTGCGGTTCCGAGCGCTTGTTTTCACAGGTCGGACTGGCCACGCAGGCCATGTTGTTTGATCTCGGCGTCAATGTGGTGTTGCCGCCGTCCTATCTCTGTTGTGGATACCCCTCCACGGCCAGTGGCGACCATGAACAGGGCGATAAAATTTCCTACGACAACCGGGTGTTGTTTCATCGCATTCGCAATGCGTTGTCCTATCTGGATTTTGAAGCGGTGATTGTGTCCTGTGGTACCTGCTACGATCAGCTCGAACGTTACGAACTGGAGCAGGTGTTTCCAGACGCGCCGCTGATAGATATTCATGAATATCTGATGCAGCAGGGCGTGAAAACCGATGCCGTGGCGGGCGTTGAGTATATGTATCACGTTCCCTGCCACTCTCCCCTGAAACGGCATGGCACGCATGCGGCGATTGAATCGTTGCTATGTTCCGAATCGGTCAAGTCCGAGGAATGTTGCGGCGAAGCCGGTACGCTGGCGGTCGCCCACCCTGAAATTGCCGGAAAAATTCGCGCCCGTAAGGAAGAGCAGATGGCTATCGCCAAAGCGAAGCTGCCGGGTAAGGCCGACCAGAAGATCCTCACATCCTGCCCGTCCTGTTTGCAGGGACTTTCAAGGCTGGATGATGTGAGCGGCGTCGATGCTGATTATATTGTTGTTGAACTGGCCAGACATCTGCACGGCGAAGACTGGCAGAAGCAGTTTATTCAGAAAGTGAAAAACGGCGGTATCGAACGGGTATTGATGTAGTGATCGATGTAGTTCCCGGGGTTATGATGCGTTTGTTGCTGCTGAGTATCTGCGCCCTGTTGCTGGCATCCTGCGCCGGTGGCCCGCCCAAACATCTCGATGACGGTTGTAAAATCTTTCAGGAAAAAGACGATTGGTATGAAGCAGCCAATGATTCTTATAAAAAATGGGGCGTACCAGTGCATGTGCAACTGGCCATCATGTATCAGGAGTCCCGTTTCCGTTCCGAAGCCGAAGCGCCCGATGACACGCTGCTGGGCTTTATTCCATGGGGTCAGGTCAGTAGCGCCTACGGTTATGCACAGGTGCTTGATTCCACCTGGAGCTGGTACAAAAAATCCACAGGGAACCGTGGTGCGGATCGCGATGATTTCGAGGATGCGACCGATTTTATCGGCTGGTACGGCAATATGTCGCACAAGAAACTCGGCATCTCAAAGTGGGATGCATACAATCAGTATCTGGCCTACCACGAGGGCCATGGCGGCTGGTTACGCAAAACCTATAACAAAAAGCCTTGGCTGATTAAAGTGTCTAAAAAGGTGAAGCGGCGCGCTGATCGCTATGCCGCCCAGCTCAAGCGCTGCAAGGATGAACTCGATGACGGCAGCGGCTGGTTCTGGTAGCGGCTAACGCGCATGGTGCCGTTTTGGCTTTCCATGGTCATCTTTGGTTCCTGCTTTTGACTTCCCTTCGTGCTCTCTGTGTCCTTCGTGGTGAATGCTTATTGTCTGAAATTGATTGCAGCAGATTGCAGGGGGGGCTCAGTCCGGGATGTGCTGTTCAGAGCGTTTGATATTCGGGAATAACCGCTCTTCTCTGTCTTTCAATTCCGCCAGATCACTCGTAGATACGCCAATCAGTGATGCAATGCGATTGATATATTGCTCTTCGAGAAATGCGATATTGCCGTCTGCCAGCGCAACGCGCCATAATTTGGCCAGAATGGCAGCGCGATCTTCGATGCTGAAACTGTCCACAATTTTCTGCACAACCAGATCAATACGCAAATCATCACGCTCATCGTCCATGGCCTGTCCGATTAGTTCGGCACTATCACCCTCCGGCAAATCAAACTGTTCGCCCACCATTTCGGCTATTTTTTGACGCTCTTCATCATCAATCTTGCCGTCGATTGACATCATCCCGACCATCAGTCGGGTGACAGCCAGCGTCAGTTCCGGTTTCTGTTGACAGCCTTCTTCCCGGCGCCACCAACCTTGTATTGTTTTGAACATAAGTAACCTCCGTTGATATGCATGGCATGTATCTGCTTTACGCGCATGAAATTCTCATTCTATGGGTGTCTAGCAATTTACATGCCCGACACACATGCTAATGCGATTGTTCAGTTTACTACAATAAAGTAACTCAGTGGCAACTGTTTAGTACAGTTAATAATCCTCATTGGTTGATGAAGGTATCGATATTGCGTGCTTGTGTTGAAGCATTGCCGGTATATGTGGCCGGGGACATGGCCAGTAGCGTGATTTTAGCATCGTCGGGAATTTCCAGCCCCTCGATAAACTCATGCAGGCGATCCGGTGTGATGCCTTT
>CAYUBK010000213.1:0-3335 GCA_964442955.1 uncultured Zetaproteobacteria bacterium
CAGCCAGCATGGATTCAGCAATCGCCATGCCGACGCCATTGGTGATGCCCTGACCGAGCGGGCCGGTGGTGGTTTCAACGCCTGGTGCGTAACCATATTCCGGATGACCCGGTGTGCGGGAATGCAACTGACGGAACTGTTTCAGATCTGCAATGCCCAAATCGTAGCCGGTTAAATGTAGCAAGGAGTAAATCAACATGGAGCCATGACCATTGGACAGGATGAAGCGGTCACGATCCGCCCAAGCTGTGTTGGTTGGATTGTGGGTCATGTAGTCATTCCACAGGACTTCGGCGATGTCCGCCATACCCATCGGTGCGCCCGGATGACCGGAATTGGCTTTCTGTACTGCGTCCATAGCCAAAGCACGGACGGCGTTGGCCAGATGTCTGCGATTGTTGCTCATATGCGTTTACCCCTTTGAATTGAATGGTTCAGTGTGATGAACCCTATCTTTTTTATGTATAAAATCTAATCAGTGTTCATTATTATTTGCATAAGTCTGGCTTATGCAAATAGCATGGGAACTATTATTTAAACGTGCAGCGTGGTTAATACGTGGCGAATGTTGCCGATACCGCCATCGAGCACGACCGTATCCGTGGTCATGAATTTACCAAACGAATCATGGCCAACCTTGACATGGTGCACATAGGCGCCGGAGGTCAGGCCGGTGGCGATAAACAGGCAATCGTCAGATGTCACCAGTTCATCACGAGTCAGAATGCGGGTGGTGTCGATGCCTTCTTCTTCGCACAGCTTGATTTCAAAATCTTTCTGCGGAGCCATACGTCCAAACATTTCAGCACCCATGGCACGTGCAGCGCAGGCGGTGACGATCCCTTCCGGTGTGCCGCCAATACCGAAAAGAGCATCGGATCCCATGTTCAGAACAGCCTGAATAGCACCATTCACATCGCCATCAGTGGCCAAACGAACTTTGGCGCCAGTGGCATATACTTCCTTCATCATGGCCTGATGACGTGGCTTGTCGAGAATGAAGATTTTTAATTCCGAAACGTGTTTATCCAGCGCTTTCGCCAACTGGTTCAGGCGGTCTGCGATGGGTGCTTCCGGATCAATCTGACCGCGTGCGGCTTTTGGATAGACTTGTTTATCCATATAAAAACAGGAACCGGGACGATACATGCTGCCGGCAGGTGCGGCAGCCAGGGTTACAATCGAACCGGGCATATCCTTGGCGAACAGGTTGGTTCCTTCAATCGGATCCACGGCAATATCAACGCCAATACCTTCGCCAGTACCAACAGGCTCATCATCATACAGGGCAGGCGCTTCATCTTTGGCACCTTCACCGATGACAACCACACCTTTCATCTTCACTTCGTTAATGCGGGTGCGCATGGCATCCACAGCTAAGCCGTCGCCCTCATCTTTCTGGCCGGAGCCGACAAACGGGGCGCAGGCTCGCGCTGCCGCCTCACATACTTCTACCAAATCAATTTTCAGATTGCTTACGCTACCCATGTGTTCCCCTCCGGTTAATGTGTTTGGAAAGCATTTAAAAAATGCCGCCTGTTGAAAAAGCAGGCGCACACTAGCGGATTTGCCCCGAAAAAGCGACCTTGATTTTAGTTTTTACAATTATGCTTTGTTTTTCAGCAGTTCAGTTTTTCAGTTGAAGTTTTAGTGATGCGTGAATTGAAGGGTTACAGGCGGCTAAAACAGGGGAGGAAAGAGACCCGCACGGGTAGAGGGGGATATTTTCGAAATCGCTGACCATGCAACCGGCTTCGCTGGCGATCAGACTGCCGGCTGCAAAATCCCAAATTTTTTCACCACCGTGGATAATAAAGTGGCCGCGACCGGCAGCCAGCCATGCCCATTCCAAAGCGCAGGAGCCAATGTTGCGTTGGCTGCGGTAACATGGCCGGGTGACAAACTGCGTGGCCAGTGACGGAGGGAGTCGTTTGAAATCAACAAAGCCGACTGCATTTTGCAGTTGATCATTGCGAGATGCTGAAATGGAGGCGCCATTTAAGCATGCACCTTGCCCTTGAATGGCGGTGAAGGTTTCTTCGCGTACAGGATCATGAATGCAGGCCAGTCGCACGATACCGTGTTCAATAAGCGCCAGTGAAATCGCAAAGCCGGGAAAATGAGCTATAAAATTACTGGTGCCATCAAGCGGGTCCAGACACCAGTAACGCCCTTCGCTATGTTGCAGGCAGGCAAGTTGTTCAGTCTCGGTCATTTCTTCGCCGAGAAAAGCGATGTTTTTATCCAGTCGTGCCAGTGCATCCTGAATGAACTGTTGGCATGCCAAATCAGTCTCAGTCACGATGGTGCCATCCGCTTTGGTGGAAGATTGTACCGACGAGAGGAAAGCAGGCATGATGATGTTTTGCCCAGTGCGTTCAAGGATTGCAGTGATGGCTGTAAGTGTAATTTGCGAGGCATTCATGGCGGCAATTCTTTATCAGGATGAATACGAAGTATATGCATGATGATGTGTATGCTGTCATGGCCGGGATAAGGCGTTATGATGCGGCAAACTACTGGAGGATTTTTAACATGGCATTACAGGGTAAAATGGTGATCGGTCAGTCAGGCGGACCAACGGCAGTGATTAACCAGTCATTGGTAGGCGCAGTGCTGGCGGCGCGCAGGCATGCGGATATTACCGGCATTCTTGGTGCGAAGCATGGCATTGCCGGTATTATGAATGAGGACTTTGTCGATTTAACTACCCAGTCCGAAGAAGAGCTGGAAATTCTTGCTGCGACGCCTGCGGCCGGTTTGGGCTCGGTGCGTTTGAAGCCGGGCAAGGCCGAATGTGAGCGCGTGTTTGAGGTGTTCAGGAAAAACGATGTGCGTTATTTCTTTTATGTCGGCGGCAATGATTCGGCAGAAACCGCCTACATTATTGCCGAAATGGCCAAAGAGGCCGATTACGATTTCTGTACCATTCATATTCCCAAGACCATCGATAACGATCTGCGCGTCACTGATCATTGTCCGGGCTATGCTTCTGCGGCGCGTTTTGTGGCGCTGGCGTTCATGGGTGATGACCGCGATAACGCAGCGCTGGCTGGCGTCAAAATCAATATTGTGATGGGACGTGATGCAGGATTTTTGACTGCGGCTTCTGCTCTGGCGCGTCAAAGCGAAGGCGATGGCCCGCATTTGATTTATGTGCCGGAGCGCACCTTTGATGTGACGCAGTTTCAGGCCGATGTGAAAGCAGCGGTGGAAAAATACGGGCGCTGTCTGGTGGCGGTTTCCGAGGGCATTACCAACGCAGACGGCGAGCCGGTGATGACCACAGGTGAACGTGACTCGCATGGCAACCTGCAACTCTCAGGCTCCGGCGC
>CAYUBK010000214.1:0-3287 GCA_964442955.1 uncultured Zetaproteobacteria bacterium
TTGCTCGCCAGGATTATCAATAGAATCAGAGGCCTTTAATGAGCTCGGAAGACAAACAAATCGTCAAGCTGGTCATTACCGGCCCTGTCAATGCTGGTAAAACCACCATGGTTCAAAATCTGAGCGATTCCCAGATTGCCGCCACCGACGTTGCAGCTACCGATCAGGTTTCCCAACTCAAGGCCATGACCACCGTCGGACTGGATTTTGGCATACTGAAAATTGACGATGGCCTCGAACTGCACCTGTTTGGGACACCCGGTCAGGCCAGATTTAATTTCATGTGGAATATCCTCTCAAAAGGCGCCATCGGCGCTATTTTTCTGGTCGATAGCACCAGCGATGATTCTTTGCAGGAAATGAAAAAGATGCATGCATATTTCACCGAACACGTGGATTTACCGGCCATTGTCGGCGCCACCAAACAGGACTTGGATGGTGCTAAAAGCGTGGAACAGATTGCAACCATATTGGAACTGAATACCGATCTGGTGCTGCCTGTCGATGCGCGTGAAAAAGAGGGCAGTAAAATGCTGGCTCTGACGCTACTGGGCAATGCCCTGATTGCCGCTCAGGCTGATGGCGATTATGACGACTCGGATTATGATGATTTATTCTAAGAGTACGCATGCGTAGCAGGCAATGGTTCCGGTCTGTTGTGATCACGGCCGTGTGCGTGGCATTAAGCGGCTGTGCACACAGCTTACACGCCCTACATAAACAGGCAGGAAAAAACACCGTCACACATGCCAAATTGGCACCAACCTCCAACCCCGTTCAAATCACTTTTGACCTTGAAGTCGCAGCATTACAGAACCTGCAACCGTCACTAAAACTGACACAGCATTTACCTGCATCGACCAGTATTGACCCTCTGCTCGAAGGCATTTCTGTAAAAGATATCAACATGGCCAAGCGTCTGGCTCGAACCAATTACCGGCGCAGTTGGAAAACCATCAAACTACGCTCCCGTTTTGTTCGCAGTCGACTGTTGGAAACACTCGATAGCATGCATGCACCGGCATCCCTGCAAGTGATTCCTGTCGTAGAATCCACCTATAATCCTTATGCGCTTTCCCATACCGGTGCAGTCGGCCTGTGGCAATTGATGCCGGCCACAGCGCGCAGCCTGGGCGTCCATTCGGGCAAACATATTGATGGCAGAAGAGATATTGCCGGCTCCACGTCAGGTGCCGTACGTTATCTGCGAAAGCTCCACCAGCGCTTTGACAGCTGGCCGCTGGCCATTGCCGCCTACAATATCGGCCCCAATGCACTGGCGCGGCGTTTGAGAAAACACGCATGGACACAAGCCGATGGTTTGCGCCGCATGCCAATTCCCGCATCCACTCGCCTGTATGTTCAACATATTATCGGCCTGATAGCACTACTGCACGATCACAGTTTCAGTTTCCCCGAACCGGTAAAAACACGCCCGCTGGCTTTAACAGCACCGATTGACATTCACCTGCTGGCACAAATCAGCGGCATGCCAGAGAATGATATTTTCCGTTTCAATCCATGTTTGAACCGAGCTCAGTATCTGCATCAAACCATTACGATTCATGTGCCCGAGAACCGTTATAAATCCATTCATGCCAAACTGGGCATGGCCGGGCCCAGGTTTGTCGATATCAAGGTACACCAGGGCGACAGCCTGTGGAGCATCGCCAAAAGAAACCATACCGATATCGCCAGACTCAGAGACCTGAATAAAAACATCGGCAAATATTTACACCTCGGCCAGACACTGAAAGTTCCCGCCAACCACCTGACCCGTGTTAGCGGCAACGCCAACCCGCTAATTCCGACCAATCGGCGAATCCGTTACCGGGTGCGTTCGGGCGATTCATTATGGCGCATTGCCAACCGCTTCGGCACCACGCCAAGGGCCATTGCCCGATCCAACCGGATTTCAACCAAGCGCATGATTCGCGCCGGAGATACCTTATGGGTGTACGCCAAACAACAACCAAGCTAACGCACATGGCTTTTTCCACCCCGTGGCATGAAACATTACCACAGCATGAAAAAATCCATGTAACCGCGTTGTTTATGATATGTTAAGTGAGCTCATCATTCCCCGTTTCCTGCCATATTTCTTATCGTTCGCCCTGCTGACCGCCTGTTCCGGATCAGATGAGAATGCTCTCTCAAATCAGGGCTCAACAGATGCCATCGCGGCAAGCGATAGCGTAGATGATATTCCCGCCCGGGGTGACCGGCTGGTCGATGCCAGCATTGGCGATGCCACCAATTTGATTCCGATGATTGCCGGTGATGCATCCAGTCATGCCATTGCCGGGCAGTTATACCTCTCGCTGCTCAAATACGATAAAAATCTGAATCTGGTCGGCCAGCTGGCTGAGTCATGGCAGATAGCGCCGGACAATAAAACCATCACCTTTCATTTGCGCCCCAACCTGAAATGGACAGATGGCAAACCGCTCACATCTACCGACTGCGCCTTCACCCTGAAGCTGATTCAGGATAAAAATACCCAGTCCGCCTACAAAGCGGATTATGAACTGGTGTCCGGATTCGAGGCGCCCGACCCGCTCACGTTTACGGTGCACTACCGCGAACCCTTTTCCCCCGCTCTGTCTTCGTGGTCTTCGCTGGCGATTCTGCCCAAACATGTTTTTTCGGGCGTGGATATCATGAAAACCGAATTATCGCGCCACCCCAAAGCCACCGCCGGCCCCTATCGTGTGGCCGACTGGCAATCGCAACAGTCAATTCTTATGAAGGCAAACCCGGATTATTTTGCAGGTCCTGTGTGGATTAGCGAGCGTTTAACCCGCATCATCCCCGATCGCGCCACCCAGTTTCTGGAGCTCTCGGCCGGACGACTGGATTCTGTCGGCCTTACTCCGGTGCAATATCAGCGTTTATTTGATACCAAACCCTTATTGAAAGCGAATTACAAGCGCTATAAATACCTCGATTTCGTTTACACTTATCTCGGTTTTAACCTCAAGCGCAAACCCTTCGATGATATCCGCGTGCGCGAGGCGATTGCCTATGCCATTAACCGCCAGGAGATTCTCGACGGCGTCCAGCTTGGTCTGGGTGAAACCATCGCCAGCCCGTACAAACCCGGTACGTTCTGGGTCAACAAAAAGCTTAAACCACGCCCGTTCGATCCTGATAAATCTAAGGAACTACTGGCTGATGCCGGCTGGTCTGATTCTGATGGCGATGGTATTTTCGATAAAAACGGCGTTCCGCTCTCATTCACGATTCTGACCAATAATGGCAACAAACAACGCGCCGATGCCGCCACC
>CAYUBK010000215.1:0-3266 GCA_964442955.1 uncultured Zetaproteobacteria bacterium
TTTTATCTAATTGTTCGTTAACCGCCGCCGATCATGTGCACCAATTCAATGCGATCACCCTCTTGCAGCCGGGTTTCATCATATTGACTTTTGGGCACCACTTCGAGGTTGCGCTCAATGGCAATCATGCGCTTTTCCAAACCCAGTTCCACAATCATATCGGCCAGCGTGCGAGCCGATACAGTTTGCATTTCTCCATTTAATTGAATGCTTATATTGTCAGACATACGCCCCCATAATTAACATTTCACAACCATTTTAGATCATTTATTGCAAAATTAAGGCCTTTTTTGGCCATTATCGAGTTAAATCGGATTGACCCAGATTCCCTACCCTGTAGTGTGAGCCGCATGCTAGCAGCAAGTGACCCTGCACCCAACATCCAACAACAGCCGCAAGGCAGAGTCCCCACACCAGGCAACTGGCGCGGCGTTACCGATGGTATGGCTGCGGCCAGAGAGTCCATTCAACAAGGCAATGCGCAGCAGGCGGAACGCATCCTGATGGAGTTACTTGAATTTGCACCGGTAGAAATCAAGGCTTGGAAACTGCTAGCCAAAGTTCAGCGCCAACTGGGTCATATTGAACAAGGTATCGCCAGCGCTACACGCGCACTACAGTTACAAAACAATCCGTTGACAGGTGAAGCTCCTGCATCATTGACACTGGCCAGACTATTATGGGATCAGAGCGAGTACCATGAGGCCCGGCTGATGCTGGAGATACTGATTGACGAGCAACCGGATAGCGCTGATCTGTTAGCCCTCCGACAACTATGGAACAGGGAGGCAACCCAATGAAGTCATTACGCATCCTGGTATTACACGGCCCTAATCTGAACATGCTCGGTTCCCGTGAGCCCGGTCATTATGGCAAGCAGACGCTGGCCGAAATCACAGAACAATTGATCGCACTCGGTGATGCGCTGGGCGTGGAAATCGTCAGCTTTCAAAGCAATCATGAAGGTGAACTGGTGGATCGCATCCAGCAGGCTGCATCGGAACACATTGATGGCATCATCATCAATCCGGCTGCGTACACCCATACCAGTATCGCCCTGCGTGACGCCTTGCTGGCAACCGCCATTCCGTTTATTGAAGTGCATTTATCGAACATTCATAGCCGCGAAGAATTCCGCCATCGCTCCCTGCTGGCCGATGCCGCTGCTGGCGTGGTCGCAGGCTTCGGCGCGACATCGTATATACTGGCTCTCAGAGGGCTGGCTGAATTATTACAACAGAAATCCAAATCTGAAACAGGAGTTTAATGTGGATATTTCCCAGATTCGAAAATTAATCCGATTGGTACAAAGCTCGGATGTAACTGAAATAGAGGTGACGCAAGGCGATCAGACTGTGCGTATTTCCCGACAGGGCCCTGCCGCCCCCGTAGCTACTGCGCCGGTTGGCGCCTATGCCGCAGCACCTGTCGCCGCGCAAATTGCACCACAAGCTGCGGTTGCCCCTGTAGCCGTTGAAGAGGATATTTCCAACGAGGAACACCAGGTAACTTCGCCGATGGTCGGTACGTTTTACGCAGCGCCCAGCCCTGATGCAGACAACTTCGTCAGTACAGGCCAGAAAGTTCAGAAAGGTGAAACCCTGTGCATCATTGAAGCAATGAAAATGATGAATGAAATCGAGGCCGAATATAGTGGCGTGGTTGAAGAAATTCTGGTTGAAAACGCATCACCGATAGAATACGGCCAGCCTATTTTTGTCATCACGCCACTGGCGTAATCAGATATGGCCATGTTTCACAAAATCCTGATCGCCAATCGCGGCGAAATCGCCGTGCGCATCATCCGCGCCTGCAAAGAAATGGGCATTCGCTCGGTTGCCGTTTATTCCGAAGCCGACCGCGATTCGATGCATACGCGCCTTGCCGATGAATCGGTGTGTATCGGCCCCGCGCCCAGCGCCCATTCTTACCTGAATATTGCCGCCCTGATGGCGGCAGCGGAATTAACCGATGCTGAAGCCATTCATCCGGGCTTTGGCTTTCTGGCCGAAAATGCCGAATTTGCTGATATTGTCCTTGAATCCGGTTTAGTCTGGATCGGTCCGACACCTGCATCCATGCGCACCATGGGCGATAAAGTTACCGCCAAGAAAGAGATGGAAATTGCCGGCGTGCCGCTGGTTCCCGGTTCCGAGGGTGCGGTAGAGACGATTGAGGAAGCCAGGGCAGTCGCCAGGACATCGGGTTTCCCGATTATTATCAAGGCATCTGCCGGTGGCGGTGGGCGCGGCATGAAGATCGTGCATTCCGAAGCATCGCTGGCCAATGCATTTTCCATGTGTAAAACCGAAGCAGGTGCTGCCTTTGGCGATGATACGGTATTCATTGAGAAATTTCTCGAAGAGCCACGCCATATTGAAGTGCAGGTACTCGGGGACACGCATGGCAATATCGTTCACCTGTTCGAGCGCGAATGTTCCATGCAGCGCAATAATCAGAAAGTACTCGAAGAAGCGCCAAGCCCCTATCTCGACCCTGAAACACGTGAGAAGATTTGCGCTGCCGGACTGGCCGCTGCCAAAGCAGTCGATTATGTTGGAGCAGGCACAATTGAGTTCTTAATGAATTCAGATAAATCTTTTTATTTCATGGAGATGAATACGCGAATTCAGGTAGAACATCCGGTTACCGAATGGATTACCGGCGTTGATTTGATCGAGTGGCAGATCCGCGTAGCCGCTGGAGACAAGCTCGATTTCTCCCAGGATAATATCAAAATCAAAGGGCATGCCATCGAGTGCCGGATAAATGCAGAGCACCCGTTCAAATTCACCCCGTCACCGGGCACAGTTGAATTATATCATGCTCCCGGTGGTCGCAGCGTACGCGTTGATTCGCAACTCTACACCGGCTATAAAATACCGCCCCACTACGATTCGATGATCGGCAAGGTGATCACTCATGCCAGAGACCGCCAGAAATGTATTCGGCGCATGCAACGGGCTATGGATGAACTGGTCATTCTCGGCGTTACCACCAATCAGGAACTGCATCAGCGTTTATTGGCCAACCCGGGTTTTCAGAGTGCTGATTTCAACATCCACTTTTTGGAGAAATGGCTGCATCAGATGAGTTTGTAGGTGGGAAGTGAGGGGTAACATGTTAGGGGTGAGGCGTAAGAGGCAAGAACAACAACCCCTTACTCCTTCCAATCAAACCCCCGAATACTGCGCGTGCACCTCTCTGGCGTGCATATTCGGTAGCTTATTCAGCGCCGCAATCAATGCTTTGGCGGAAGCGACGAC
>CAYUBK010000216.1:0-3134 GCA_964442955.1 uncultured Zetaproteobacteria bacterium
GCTGGAGGCTTATGGTGATCTGGAAGGTGTGCTGGCTCGGGCCTCCGAAGTGAAGCAGACCAAGCGGCGCGAGAATCTGATTGAGTTTGCTGAAGATGCCCGTCTTTCCTATCGGCTGGTGGCGCTGGATGATCAGGTCAATGTGGGCGTGGAAATTGATGATCTGGCGGTTCAAAAGCCGGATCGGCAGAAACTGGCCGAACTCTTTGCTCGTCTGGAATTTCGCCGTCTGTTGGCGGAATTCAGTGATGCCGACACGAATATAGCGCCGACCACTGCAGCAACTGCCGAATCGCTGCGCCCAAAAGAAGATCAGACACAGGCAGGTGAAACAGCCGCGCCGCCAGCAAGTACGCGAATAGATAAGCTGGTGGATGATGATATATCGTTACAGGCATTACTGGATGCCCTCAATCAGGCCGAACTGATCGCGCTGGATACAGAAACCACATCGCTGGCAACCCATAGTGCTGCCATTGTCGGGCTGTCGTTCTCCGTCAAAGCGGGTGTTGGCTATTATGTGCCTGTCGGTCATCGCGCTGCTGATTTGCTTACGCCAGCACCCAAACAACTGCCACTACAGCAGGTACTTGATGCGCTGCGCCCGATTCTGGAAGACGCCAGCAAAGCCAAATGTGGTCATAACCTGAAATACGACACGCAGGTATTGCGGCGCGCCGGTATCGAACTACGCGGCATTGCCGCCGATTCCATGCTGTTGGCCTATTGCCTGTATCCGGCCAAATATCCACCCAAGATGGATAGTGTGGCCGAGGATTATTTGGCTCACCATTGCATTGCCTATGAGGAAGTGGCGGGCAAAGGGGCCAAACAGATTTGTTTTGACCAGGTGCCGGTTGAAACTGCGTTGCCTTATGCCTCGGAAGATGCCGAAGTTGCACTAAGGCTGACCCGTTTCCTGAGCGATAAACTGGCAGCGGAACAACGTCTTCAGCGTCATGATGAGATTGAACTGCCGCTGGCTATTGTGCTGGCGGATATGGAGTGGAAAGGGGCGCATATTGATGCTGCCAGACTGGGTGAACTTTCAACCCGTTTTGGTGAGCGTATTATGGAGCTGGAAGCCGAGATTCATAGCGCTGCCGGCGAAACCTTTAATATTCGCTCACCCAAGCAGTTGGGTGTATTGCTGTTTGAAACACTCGAAATCCCCGGCGGCAAAAAAACCAAATCGGGCCAGTGGGCAACCGGACAGGAAGTACTGGAAACACTGGCTGAAGCGCATGAAGTGCCGCGCCTGATTCTGGAGGTGCGCCAGTTAGCCAAGCTCAAATCAACCTACACAGATGCGTTGCCAAAACTGATTCACCCGCATACAGGACGTGTCCATACCTCGTTTAATCAGGCCATTACCACAACCGGCCGGTTGTCATCGTCCGAACCGAACTTGCAGAATATTCCGATTCGCAGCATCGAAGGTCGAGAAATTCGCAAGGCATTCACCGCCGAACCGGGCCATGTGCTGATTGCCGCCGATTACTCCCAGATTGAACTGCGCCTGATGGCACATTTTTCCGGCGATGCCGTGCTTTCTCAAGCCTTTTCCGATGGCGCGGATATTCACGCGGCTACTGCCGCTGCCGTCAACGATATCGCCCTGAACGATGTCAGTGGCGAAATGCGGCGTCGTGCCAAGATTATCAATTTTGGTATTTTATACGGCATGAGTGCTTTCGGGCTATCCAAACAACTCGGCGTTTCCCGCAGTGAAGCCAAAGATTTTATTGAAGCCTACTTTGCCCGTTATCCTGCTGTGCGTGGCTTTATGGATGACACACTGGCGCAGGCAAAAGTGGATGGGTTTGTCGAAACGCTGTTGCGGCATCGTGTTTATGTGCCGGAAATCAATGGCACGAACGGTATGCGCCGCGCTTATGCCGAACGCACTGCCATCAATGCGCCGTTGCAGGGTTCGGCTGCCGATATTATTAAAATCGCCATGATTCGTTTGCACCGACGGCTTCAACAGGAAGCCTCCGAGGCTTCTATCATCCTGCAGGTGCATGATGAACTGATTGTCGAAGTGCCACAGGCGCAGGTGCAGCAGGTTTCGGCAATCATGCAGGAAACCATGGAGCATGCAGTGCAATTGAACGTGCCACTGATCGTGGATATAGGCATCGGCGATAACTGGTTTGAGGCGCATCAGTTGTAGCATCAATATGCATCAAAGCTGCCTGGAATTGAGGGGGAGGGGCATGGTAGGTCCATGCCCCGAAGATTCAGGTTGTGTCTAACTGCGCTTTATAACAGCGGCGCAATCACCAGTGACACAATGGCCATTACGTTGATCAGGATATTCATGGATGGGCCGGAGGTATCCTTGAAGGGATCGCCAACAGTATCACCAACGACAGCTGCCTTATGTACATCCGAACCCTTGCCGCCAAAATGACCTTTTTCGACATGCTTTTTGGCATTGTCCCAGGCACCACCGGCATTGGCCATCATCAGCGCCATCAACACACAGCAAACCAGCGCACCGGCCAGCATGCCGCCAAGCGCCTGCGCACCGAGTCCGAAACCGATCACAACCGGCGCTGACGTAGCCAGTACGCCTGGCAATACCATCTTTTTCAGCGCAGCCGTCGTGGCGATTTCAATACACCTTTCATGATCGGGTTCTGCCTTCCCCTCCATCAGGCCGGGTATTTCGCGGAACTGACGGCGAATTTCCTTGATCATCTCAAACGCTGCATCGCCAACAGCTGTCATGGTCAGCGCTGCAACTAAAAATGGAAAAATGCCACCGATGAACAGGCCGATCAGTACCAGTGGCTCATTCAGGTTCAGCGCAAAGCCTGCGTGGTGCAGAGAAACGGTTTGCACATAGGCTGCGATAATGGCCAGTGCAGCAAGAGCTGCTGCGCCAATAGCGAAGCCTTTGCCAATGGCAGCAGTGGTATTGCCCAGTTCATCGAGCGAATCGGTAATCTGGCGTGTTTCCTCGCCCATGCCGGACATTTCGGCAATACCGCCGGCGTTATCTGCAACCGGCCCATAAGCATCAATGGCCATGGTGATGCCAACTGTGGCCAGCATGCCCACTGCAGCAATACCAACGCCGTATATGCCGGACATGGAGGTCGAAACATAAATAATGGCAGCGATAG
>CAYUBK010000217.1:0-3074 GCA_964442955.1 uncultured Zetaproteobacteria bacterium
TCAGCTTCATCACCAATGACATGAACTGCTCTGCAACAGAGATTGCCGACCTCTACAAACAGCGCTGGCAAATTGAATTGTTCTTCAAGTGGATCAAGCAGAGTCTGAAGATCAAAAGGTTCATCGGAACACCTGAGAACGCAGTCAAAATTCAGATCATTATTGCCATGATTGCTTACCTGCTACTGGGTGTGGCGAGAAAGCTTATGCCTACGAAAAGATTCTTACAGCAGCTTGCCCGGCTGGTTTCGGTAAACCTTATGCAGCGTAGAAACATTACTGAATTGATTGGGGATGCATCGCCTCCTCCAAAGCGAAAACCGGCTATAAATTTTACGACAGTTGACACTGATCGATGTTTAACCGGACAGCAGTGATTGGAAAAGACTTATAATTGCCAACACTCGGATCATGGTCTATATATAGGTATCAGGAAGAAAATTTTTCGACATGGATGCGGCAACGGAAAGGAGTTCAGCCATGGGGGTGAACCAGGAAGATGATGATGGCAGCGGCGATAGCTGGAACCGCAACCCGAATCCGGGAGGCGAAGGCGATTTTCACGGTACGAACTATTTGGGTATCGGGTTGATTGTGGTCTTTATCGTACTATTGGGTATCGCAATCAAATATACTTAACGCGCATGGATTTTTCCACCCCGTGATAGTTCGAGCTATCGCGCCTTGTGAAGCAATAGCCATTGCTTCACAAGGCTTGCTTATCACAGGGTGGAAAAACCATGCAGACGCGTTGTATTGTTTCATGTTAACGCAAAAGGCCCGCAAGCAGCGGACCTTTTAACCAATCAGACGTATGCCAGCCAATGTTTATCGGCTTCACTACGGCCATGCACAACATCGAAATATTTTTTCTGTAGCACTTCAGTAAACGGGCCACGCGAACCGCAGCCGATAGTACGACCATCGAGCTCACGAATCGGCGTCACTTCGGCTGCCGTGCCGGTAAAGAAGGCTTCATCCGCTACATACACTTCATCACGTGTAATGCGCTTTTCGCGCACTTCATAACCGGCTTCTCTGGCCAGTTGAATCACTGTAGCACGCGTAATGCCATCGAGCGCACTGCTGAGCTCCGGTGTATAAATCACACCGTCGTACACCATAAAAAAGTTCTCCCCGCTGCCTTCGGCCACGAAACCATCCACATCCAGAAACAACGCTTCATCGTAACCATCACGCAGGGCATCGGACAGACCCAGCATGGAATTAATATAATTGCCATTGGCCTTGGCCTTGCACATCGCAACATTGACATGATGGCGGGTGAACGAGGAGGTGCGAATGCGAATGCCCTTCTCCAACGCTTCCTGGCCCAGATATGCGCCCCAGTTCCATGCCGCTACAATGACATGCGTTTTGAGATTATCGGCTCTGAGTCCCATGCCTTCGGAACCGTAAAACACCATCGGGCGCAAATAGGCGGAATCCAGCCCGTTCTCCCGCACTGCGGCAAGCTGGGCTTCGTTTAATTCATCCTTTGAGAACGGGATCGACATATCCATGATTTTAGCGGACCGGAACAGGCGATCGGTATGCGCTTGCAGGCGAAAAATCGCTGTGCCCTGATCAGCATGGTAGGCGCGCACGCCTTCAAACACACCCATGCCGTAATGTAGTGTATGCGTCAGCACATGCACTTTGGCCTCGCGCCAGTCCACCATTTCGCCATCGAACCAAATCAAGCCGTCACGATCTGCAAAGTTCATCGCCATTACTCCTAAAAAAAGTTCCCGAAATGTAACGTTTCACAACAGCCGGCGCCATCGTTGCGCGTGCAATGACATTTTGCCGTGTTAGCTTGGCGGCATGATTCGTGGAGAACACTTGAGCAAGTCGTATGGCGATGTCGCGGCATTAAGCCCGACCGATATTCATATCCGAGCAGGCAAGATTACTGCCATTATGGGCGGCTCCGGCTCCGGCAAAACCACGCTGCTTCGGCTGCTGGCCGGGCTGGAAAAGCCGAGCTCCGGTCATGTCTGGTATGGCGATGAAGATTTATGCGCTATTGCCGACAAGCGCTTGTACGAACTGCGCCAAAGTATGGGGATGCTATTTCAGTATTCCGCTCTGCTGAACTCAATGAATGTCTACGATAATGTCGCATTTCCGCTGCACGAACATACCGAACTCGATGAAGAAGTGATTCAGACTATGGTGTCGATGAAATTGGAACAAGTCGGTCTGCGCGGCTTTGAGGATATGATGCCCTCCGAGTTGTCCGGCGGCATGGCCAAGCGCGTCGCTTTTGCCCGTGCCATGGCCATGGATCCGAAAATCGTTTTTTTTGATGAACCCACGTCCGGACTGGATCCGATTTCTTCGGGCGTGATCAGCACGTTGATTCAGAATACGGCGAAGAAAAACCGCATGACATCGATTGTCGTAACCCATGATGTGCAGGCGGGTTTATCGATTGCCGACCATGTGATTCTGCTCTGGCAGGGGCGCATTATCGCCAAGGGGCCGCCGGATGCGATTCGCGACAGCGATGATGCGCGCGTGCAACAGTTCCTGGAAGGCCGTCCAGATGGCCCGATCCCGTTTTCCCGCAGCACTACATCCTATATTGATGACCTGACGCACAGACCAGGCACAGTGCGGCTGGAATCATAAATCCGTTATGATAATTCTATTATGAGTGAACTTTCTATCAAGCAATCTGCCATTACTGTCTTTTTCGGCCGGCTTGGTCGCCATGCCCTGCGTGGCCTTGAGCAACTGGGCGACGGAACCATGCTGGGCCTGAATGCACTGGCGCTGATATTTGTCAGGCCATGGCAGGGCAAACATTTTATTCTGCAACTGTATGCGCTGGGCGTCGGCTCACTGGTAATTATCGTGATTACCGGCGCTTTTACCGGCATGGTTCTGGCTTTGCAGGGCTATTATACACTGGCCAAATTCGGTTCGGAATCATTGCTTGGCGCGGGCGTCGGCATGTCGATCATTCGCGAACTGGGGCCGGTGCTGGGCGCCTTTATGATTATCGGGCGAGCCGGCTCGAGCATCACTGCCGAAATCGGCATCATGCGCGTCACCGAACAAACCGA
>CAYUBK010000218.1:0-3052 GCA_964442955.1 uncultured Zetaproteobacteria bacterium
CAGATACAGATTGCCGGTGATGCCGGCCAGGAAATTATTCATATTGGGCTACATTAGTAAATCAAATATTTTCATACAAAGCCAAGCGGAAAACTTGCTATCACACACTACTCAAGACAAGCTGTAATACACTTTGAATTTCTTCTTTTGTTAAGATCGTGCCAGCTCTTGGCGAATCAATAATTGTGTAGTTATGCAATGGCGAGCGACCATCATACCAAGGGTCTGGTGAATCATAGCCGGGTCGGCTTTCACCTTGAATTTCACAACCTAGAGCCTTTCTTTTTTCTTGCTCAGCCTTCTCTAGCAAATTACCCAAGCCTTTGAGGTACACATTACAGCTTGGGTTCGCGCTTAAAATAAAACGTTGTTCGCTCACTTGCATACCCAAAAAGACAAAACCATCACCTCGCGCCCACGATTTAAACATGGATGATGCTGGATATGAAAGCCATAAGCCTTGTACTTGCCTGCTTCCTGTCCCGTCTTTTTTGGGCAGTGTGCATGTAAATACTTCGGCTCGCTGTATATCCTGTTGGTATTTTTTCAGGTCACCCGCGACCGCTTCTTTTTCAGCAGAAAAAACATCCCCAAGCTCTTGCGCGTGTTCCAAATCACCACCATGTCGCAGCCAGTGAAAAAGAATATCCAGAAAATCAAACCCCGCCTCAAGCATCATCAGGCTTGCTGCATGCTCATCATTATTTTTATGCAATAGCTGCATACGCATCATAAACAGGCTGTATGGCGTAACCGCTTGATCTGGCGTAAGCGTGGTAAAGCCTTGATCAATCTTACACACATAATCTGCCCAGGCATGGTGACATGACTGCACCTTCTCACCGCGTGCATGCAAAGCGGCAAAATATGCGCCCGTCACTGCATCCAGATCGGGATAGTGATGCGAAATAATCGTTAAGCTACCATCAATGATTTGACTGCTTACAAATTCGGGGTAATTGAGCACCAATGCAGCCGTGCAGGCCTCAGGCGCGTCGGGATGATGGTGATCCAAAATACCGGCACAAAAAGCGTTACCAACATCCACATAAACCTTGCCGGGTTCAGGATTTGCCGCAAAACCCATCGGCACGAATTCATAGGCCAGATACATGGAGGTTATTTATTGCCCATTTTACCAATATAGCGGTAGAAGCGGCGCATATTTTTCCGCACCTGGGCCATGATAGGCTTGCGGAATCTCAGCCATGTAAACGCCAGAGCCACAAGCCCAAGCACAACGGCACCCGCATATGGCAGCAATACATCCGCAGGCATACCCTTTAACTTTGGCAGAGCCCATGTGTTCCAGAAGTCCATCAGTGGAGCCAGCATGACCGCTAAGCCCGCAAATATAAAACGCGTACCCCTGTCCCATTTTTCCTGCAAATGATCAGACACATCCGATATTTCCGATGACACGGATTCATACTGCTCATTCAAACCCATGCCATGCTGCATTTGTCCATACACTTCGACACCCTGAAAATCGACCGTTACATCCTGAAACCAGTATTGATTTCTAAAGCGTTGAAATTCATCACGCACTTCGCGTCCATTCGCGGCATCGGCCATATCATAATCAATAATGGCCTGGGACAGTAAATCCAGACGAAAACGATTGTGATATGCCAACACATATAACGGGTAATAATAACTTTCTGCCTGCCAAATAATGGGCATCTTCTTATCATAGGATACAAACACACAACTATCCCGCAGCGCGATGCCTGCCCAGTATTCCCATATCTCAATGAAATTATTATCCACAACCTTGCGGATATATTCGAGTCCGTATTGCCAGTCACGCCCGCCTTTCCAGCCCAGTGAGGCCTGCTCGGAAGACACGGTTGCCAATTCAAACACCACCATATCGCGTACCGTCGCATAGCCGGCACCAATGGCCTTTTGTGAAGCGGCCAGTGTGACATCCCAAGCGCCTTTATTGAGTGCTTGATAGTGTTTCTCGGCATAATAAACCGGCGGATCGGAAAGCGGTCTGCCCCAGCGCATGCCTATCTCATCATCCTGAATATCCGGCATTTGCGCCACCACCAATGTTTTGCAATGCTTTTGGAAGCGATCAAACACTGTTTCAGGCTGACTGGCATCCATCAACAACAGACCTTTGGCCTCCGTATCTTCATCGCTTGAAAGCCTGCTAAACCATGACTCTTCAATGGCATCTTCACCCGTTGCAAGCCACTTACCCAACACCACATCATGCCAGAAGCGTCGTGATTTACTGTCACCTTTCCTGCATACATGCAGATTGCTGTTCTTGAAATCTCGCAGTGTGCGATTCATTAAGCTCAATGCGTCGATGCCATTTTGGTCAGCCAGTGATTGCGCCCTGAATGCCAGCATACCCGTACCATCATTGTACAAAAACAAATCTACCCAATCGATTTGGCAGGCATATTCAACTGGAGTACGCAACGAGCTGTCACTGATAGTTAATGCCTCGCCTAACAATTCAGAGCTTTGCATGGAAAACATTAACGATTCAGACTGTCCAACCGTTCCGACATCGGGGTTTAACCTATCGGCAATAAAACTCGATGTATCATCGGAATTCTCCAGGGCACCGACAAAAAGCGTCTCACCAAACAACACCTCATGGGCATGTGGCGTCATAATATTTTCGGGCTGAAACCGTAATACGCCTTTTCTGGCTGTACCTTCTCCCACCAGGTAATCATGCACACGCCAACCATGCTTATGCAGCAGCTTTGCATAGCTTTGCTGACAGCCCTTGCTGCCCAAACTGGACCAGTTCACCCGATGCTTAAAAGCAATCAGAAAAATCGAATAATGCTGATTGAAAATAACTTTTTCCGGATACATATTGTTCTTATCAACCATGTCACATTGTATCTCTGTCATGCCCGCTCCCCTTTCCAGCAATCATGCAATGAATGAGCGCGACTTCAACGATTAAGTAACATCTAAAACACGCCCGTCTTGATGACCGCGCTTTCCGTGCAAATCACCATGCTTCACCCATGGCCAACCGTATAATTTCCATGCGAATTTTTACATCATTATCTGC
>CAYUBK010000219.1:0-3031 GCA_964442955.1 uncultured Zetaproteobacteria bacterium
GGCCATCGCTTGCGCACCTGATTTTGCCGAGGCCTATACGGTGCTGGCCGATTTGCACCGGTTTGAATCAGAAAACGATGATATCTTCGCCATGCGTGAACTGTATGGCCGATGTCCTGAGGGTTCGGTTGAACGCATGCATATGTCGTTTGCGCTGGCCAAGGTGAATGATGATCTGAAATGCTATGATGATGCATTCGCTATGATGCAGGAAGCCAATACCATTCGGCATCAGTTCAGCCGATATGATGAAGCGGCGGAACTGGCGCGCATGCAACACATCATCGATAGTTGTTCTGCCGATGCACTGGCCGAGCATTCGGGCGTGGAGGATGCTGCACCCGTGTTTGTACTCGGCATGCCGCGTTCCGGCACGTCGCTAGTTGAGCAGATTCTGGCCGCGCACCCCGAAATATGTGTCTGTGGCGAAAATGCCATGTTCAGTGAGGCGATTGGCGGTGGTGATCCGCTCGCTGTGAGTCAGTGGACAGGTCAGCAATGTCAGGCTGCTGCTGAAACGTATCTGCAACGATTGCGCCAGCATAGCGCTGATACGAGTAGGTTCACCGATAAAACCCTGTATTTAATCACACACATCGGTTCGATTGCGCGCCTGCTTCCTCGCGCGAAAATTGTTTTCGTACAACGTAATGCGCTGGATACGTGTTTATCTATATATAAGAATAACATCACCGGCGATTTATTCGATTATGGCCATGATCTGGGGGAACTGGGGCGCTATTACCGGGCAAGCGAGCAATTGATGGCGCACTGGGCGAAGATCTTGCCGTCCGGGATGCTTGTTGAGATCAATTATGAGCAACTGGTTGCTGAACCGGAGCAGCAGAGCCGATTGTTGGTCGAAGCCTGTGGATTGGACTGGAACCCGGCTTGCCTCGATTTCCAGCATGCAAAAAATCGTGTGATGACGGCCAGCATGACGCAGGTGCGTCAGCCGGTATACACGCGCTCAGTGGGCGCAGCGCATCATTATCAGAAGCATTTGAAAACGCTGGTCGATGCGCTGGCCTGATACTCAAACAAACCAACACAGGATAGTGACATTGAACCAAACTTCTTTTTCTACGCTTAAAATGCTCCCCGAACTGCTGGATAATCTGGCATCGCTTGATTATCGTGAAATGACGCCCATTCAGGCCCAAAGCCTGCCTGATATTCTGGCTGGTCGGGATGTCATTGGTCAGGCTAAAACCGGTTCTGGAAAAACAGCTGCATTTGCTCTTGGCCTGTTGCAGCGACTGGAAATTTCACACAATGAGATTCAGTCACTGGTGCTGTGCCCGACGCGGGAACTGGCAGATCAGGTGAGTAAAGAGATTCGCCGTCTGGCACGAAGACTGCCTAATGTTAAGGTGTTAACGCTATGCGGTGGTATGCCGTTTGGACCTCAGCTGGGTTCGCTGGAACATGGTGCGCATATTATTGTCGGTACGCCTGGACGTGTTGGAGACCATCTGAGTCGTGACTCGATGACACTGAAACATGTGAATACATTGGTGCTGGATGAAGCGGATCGCATGCTGGATATGGGTTTTCAGGCATCTATCGAAGCGATCGTCGAGCAGGTGCCCAAATGGCGACAAACGCTGCTATTCAGCGCTACTTTTTCGGATTCAATCAAGGCAGTCGTCAAACGCATGATGCGCAAACCAATCATGGTAAAGGTGGCATCCACCCATGATAGCTGCACGATTGAACAGCATTTTTATCAGGTCAGTGATCAACAACAATGTATGCACGTCCTGCGCTTATTGTTATCGGCGCGGTTATCAGAGCAGGGGTCGGCATCCAGTCTGGTGTTTTGCAATACCAAGCGGGAAACACAGGATATTTCGGATGAACTGGTTCGCCATGGTTTCAGCGCCCTTGCGCTTAATGGCGATCTTGAGCAATGGCAGCGCGATCAGACAATGGTTCGCTTTGCCAATAAAAGCATCTCGGTTCTGGTCGCTACGGACGTGGCTGCTCGCGGACTGGATATCGATGCTGTGGATGCGGTGTTTAATGTCCAACTGCCGCATGAGCCTGAAACCTATATTCATCGCATCGGGCGCACAGGCCGGGCTGGCGGTAAAGGAATGGCATTCACACTGCATAATGGCAATGCATACAAATTGACCATGCTCAGCGATTATATTGAACACGCTATCATCAATGAATCGCTGCCGGGATCTACCAGCTTAGACAAGCGTCCTGTTAAGCCAGCTATGGCAACGCTGCAAATTGGCGGTGGCAAAAAACAGAAGATTCGCCCCGGCGATATTCTGGGCGCGTTAACTGCTGGCAAGGGCATCACCGGCAAACAGGTCGGGAAAATCCACATTCTCGATAACTGGGCGTATGTGGCCGTCAGCCGGAACGTGGTTCAAATCGCGCTGAAAAAAATAGACGAAGGTAAACTCAAAGGGCGTTCATTCCGGGTGAGGTTGATTTGAACCATATTTTTTAAGCGGTTTTGTTAGCGTCATCTATGCCCTAAGCTGCCCGTAGGTTATAGTTCGCGCCCCGTTGAAAGGCGGGGTATCCGGAGGAAGCATGACAACACAGGCGCTAGACACAAATTTAGGCACTGATTTGAGCGAGAAATTGGCAGGTGGCAGCTATGATGCAAAGCAGCCATTGCCCAATTCCCGCAAGGTTTATGTCGAGGGTTCACGCCCCGATATACGCGTGCCGATGCGCGAGATTTCGCTTTCTCCAACCCAAACTAATGGCGGCGATGAAGAGAATGCGCCGATTCTGGTTTATGATACGTCCGGCCCGTATACCGATCCGGATGTGGAGCTGGATTTACAGAAGGGCGTGCCGGATGTGCGTTCGGGATGGATTGATGAGCGTGACGACACAGCATTTCTCACCGGCCTGACTTCCGCCTATGGCAATGAACGTCGTGATGATGAGAGCCTTGATCATCTGCGTTTCGAGCATTTGAAACAGCCGCGCAAGGCCAAGGCGGGCAAGAATGTATCCCAGATGCATTATGCCCGTCAGGGTATCATTACGCCGGAAA
>CAYUBK010000220.1:0-2982 GCA_964442955.1 uncultured Zetaproteobacteria bacterium
CCCAGGCAATCGGCATGTGTTGCGGTATCTCGCGCCACATTCACGGCTTGTTCCAGCACCAGTAAATCAGCCTGTAACTGATGGATGATAGACTTGATGATCTCACTTTTCTGCATGGTCGATGGGTATTGCCGGTGCTAAGATTTCATCGCTTGATGGATGATTGGCGGTGAAAATTTCTGTCATACCCATGCGCTCATGCAACGCGCTCACAATCACAATACATCATGCTGATTTAAAACTGATGCGTTGAAATATTGCCGCTGATCGTGCCCAGCGTTGCGCCCATCAGGGCGAAGACGATGGAGCCGATTACCGACAGGATGATAAATGCCGGAATCGATGCGATGGCCAGTTTGACCATGAATACAACCATGGAAAAAAACGGCATCCTGATATCGCTAATCGTCACTTCATTACTCATATTAAAACTCCCATCCGCACCAACTGCGCGGTAACTTTGTTACGCTAATGCCGCCACCTTGTTCTACGTTCAATAGTTTGTATGCCAGACAGCATAATCTTCCAGAAGTGTGCGTGCATCGCTTCCTTCATCCTCACAGCAAAGCCATGACAATCCTATCTCAAACTTTTTTCCGTCAGATTCCCGTCGCACCTTTGCAACAACATCCTCACGTTCGTTTGGTGAAGCGAAGGCCTCGATCTTGAACGTATCAGTGTACGACGGCTTTATTTTTTTCAAAGCCTCATACTCATCTTCATCCCAAGCGCCAAACACGTAAGGCTCCTCCCAAGGAAAATCTTCCGTTCCGCTCACAAAAACAGGCAGTGAAAGATGCTTGGTCAGGTACTCTCGATACCTCTCCGCGTTCCGCATTGATCGCTCATTACCGTCGCCAAGAATTGCGTGAATTCTCTTGCCCTCTGGAATCATATTTCTCCACTCAAATACCGCAAATCAGCTGCGCCGAAGGTGTCTGGCTGAATTTTTTCGTTAGGTACTTTCATAGTCTTGTTGCCACCTCTCACCTTTTTCCAGGTCATCAATTGCACGTTTAGCCCAACTCCTGATTCCTTCATCTGAATTTTTCAATTCAACTTCTAAAACAGGTATTACTGATTTGTCTTCAGACTCACCTAATAGCTCAATAATCTTACCACGGGTATACGTATCGTGATAAACCTCCAACAACGCAATGAGAGCTGGAACAGCTTCAGATGTTGATGGCCTTGGGCCCCAGTAAGCACCTTCGAATGTCATTGCATCTCTATTTACAATGTCATGGATCCATTGGTCAAGGGGAGGTGGTGTGATCATGGCAGCGTATATGGCACCCAATGATTAATGAACGCAACTATTCATTTCATTTGCATTCCTGAGGGAGTGTATCTTTAACTCGGACATCAGAAACCCTTCCCAGCGCGACATTCGCTCAATCCCTTCATTCACCCAACCCGCAATGGCGCAGCAAGGCATCTACTGTGGGCTTTCTGCCCCGGAATGCAACGAAGGCATCCATAATATCCCTGCTGCCGCCCACGCTTAAAATGTGTTGGCGGAAACGCTGTGCAGTGTCGGCATTGAGCACGCCTTCTTCCTCGAAGGCCGCGTAGACATCGGCGGACAATACTTCGGCCCATTTGTAGGAGTAATAACCAGCCGCATAACCTCCGGCGAAAATGTGTGAAAAGCTGTTCTGGAATTTATTGAATGCAGGCGGTGTCATCACAGCCACTTCATCGCGCACCCTGTTTAATACATCCTGCACTGTTTTATCCATACCCGGCTTATATTCGCTGTGCAGCAGAAAATCGAACAGGGAGAATTCAATCTGGCGCAGCAACTGCATGGCAGAATGGAAATTTTTGGCCGCCAGCATTTTGTCGAATAAATCATCCGGTAATGGCTCACCGCTCTCGTAATGGCGGGCGAACAAATCCACAACCGAACGCTCCCAGCAGAAGTTCTCCATAAACTGACTCGGTAGCTCCACCGCATCCCACGGCACGCCACGTATGCCCGACACGCCCAGCTCAACGCCTTTGGTCAACATATGATGCAGCCCGTGGCCAAATTCATGGAATAGCGTGGTAACTTCATCATGCGTCCACAAGGCTGGCTTATCGCCTACCGGCGCATCGAAATTGCATACCAGATATGCCACCGGCAATTGCAACGAACCATCCGGCTTTTGCCAACGGACAACACACTCATCCATCCATGCCCCGCCGCGCTTGTGCGGGCGGGCATAGGGATCGAGATAAAAAGAGGCTATTTTTTGCGCATCGGCATCAAAAACATCAAAGAAGCGGACTGTTTCATGCCACCTGGGCGCATCGTTATTTCCCCGAATAACAATGCCATATAACCTTTCAACCAGCCCGAACATGCCGGCAATTACCTGATTATCTGAAAACCACGGCTTTAACTCTTCCTGTGATACGGCATAGGTTTTCAAACGCAATTTTTCTGACGCAAACGGTACATCCCAGGCGGCGAGTTCCGGCAAATCCAGCTCTGTCGCCGCAAAATCCTTGAGTGCAGCCACTTCTTTTTCAGCTGCAGGTTTCCCCTTCGCTACCAGTTGGCGCATAAAACCGGTTACTTCATCGACATCATTGGCCATTTTGGTGGCCAGTGAACAAGCGCTGTAGCTGTCAAACCCGAGCAGGCAGGCTGCTTCTGCGCGCAGGCTGAGCAGTTCATCAATAATCGGCGTATTATCCAGATCGCCCGATGAAGCGCGGGTGGCAAAGGCCGTATACATCCGCTGACGCAAATCACGCTGTTCGGCATATTGCATGAATGGAATATATGAAGGCGCATCCAGCGTGAATAACCACCCTGCTTTCTTATCCGCCTCAGCGCGCTGGTGCGCCGCATCACGCACCGATTCCGGCATGCCGGCCAGGGCGGATTCATCTTCGATGTGTAATTCAAAACTGCGCGTTGCATCAAGCACATGCTGCTCAAATAAAGTCGCCAGTTCGGACATGCGCATTTTAATTGCCTTGAAGAGA
>CAYUBK010000221.1:0-2902 GCA_964442955.1 uncultured Zetaproteobacteria bacterium
GGAATCATGGCCAGAATCGACAGCACGAACTGCAACGCCATATATACGGCAAAGCCCATCCAGTAATTGCGCTCCATCAGCGGTCTGGAAATCATGCGGGCAATAAAATAAACAAATGTATTCATCAAGCCCTGCAACAGCGTGGTGGCCAACATATCACCATTGGTGACATGTCCCATTTCATGGGCGATGACAGCCCTGAGTTCGGCATCGGTGAGATTCATTGCCAGGCCGGAGGAGACTGCGACCATGGCATTGTTACGGGTAGGGCCGGTGGCGAATGCATTGGGCACATCATCCCAATAAACCCAGACTTCCGGCATTTTGATGCCCTCGCGTTTTGAAAGTTCGGATACAGTATTGAAAACCACTTTCTCCTTGGCCGTGGACGGGGTGGTGATTTGCTGCATGCGCATGCCGCGCTTGGCCATCCACTTGGACATAAACAGCGAAATAAAAGCACCGCCGAAACCGAAAACCATGGCCCACGCAAATTCAGACGTAGCGACCGAGCCGCGCACATCAATGCCGAAATTCGGCAAAACGAAATCAATGAGAATGGTGCCGGTGATGGCCAGTGTGAAAAAGATAAGTAAGTTAGTGACAATTAAAAGAAAAATGCCTTTAAACCACTGCATTGAAAACTCCTTGGGAAACTGATTTTTGAAATGTGGGGTGTTCAGTCTGCAAATTCAAGCCTTGAATTCGCATGAAGAATGCCTTAAAAAGAGCTAATGAGTTCAGATACGATCCACGACCCCGAAATCCTCGATGAAAATAGCGCCGCAGATACCAGCAAAGAAGCACAACTGGTACGTGCGGAGGAAGTGCTGCCTGAGCAGTTGACGCTGCTGCCCCTGTCCAACCGGCCATTGTTTCCAGGCCTGGTCGTGCCGTTGGTGTATGAAGGCGACGAGATGGGCGAAATTGTCCGCAATTTGGCCGCCAGCCATGAACAACATGTCGGGCTGGTGCTGGTGCGCGATGAAGATGCGCCTTATGCACCGGAGAATTTATATGAAGTCGGCGTGGTGGCGCGCATTGCCAAGGCCGTGGAAATTGAAGGTCATGGCCTGCATCTGGTGGTGGAGTGCGTGCGACGATTCCAGATTGAAGGATTCCTGACCAGCGAAAATCCGATTCGCGTGATAGCGCATTACAGGCCGGAAACCAGCTATGAAGATAATATCACACTGCGCGCCTATACCGTCGCGGTGGTCAATACGATCAAGGAACTACTCAAACACAACCCGCTGTATGAAGAAGAGTTGCGCATGTTTGCGTCGCGCTTTGATGTGAATGAGCCGAACCGACTGGCTGATTTTGCTGCCAGCCTGACCACGGCCAGCCGCGAAGATTTGCAAGATATTCTGGAAACGCATCCTATCTTCGATCGGCTGAAAAAAGTGGTATCGCTGCTTAATCGGGAACTCAATGTCAGCAAGGTGCAAACCAAAATTCGCGAGAATATCGATGAACGGATATCCGAACAGCAGCGGCGATTCTTTTTGCACGAACAATTGCACGAAATTCAGCGCGAGCTCGGCCTGAATGAAGATCCACAGGAAAAAGAGGTTGAGGATTTCCGCAAAAAAGCCAAAAAGCTGAAATTCAGTGAAGAGGCGCAGGCCGCTTTTGACGAGGAACTGAACAAGCTGTCAATGATGGATACGTCTTCACCGGAATACAGCGTCACGCGCAATTACCTGGACTGGCTGACTTGTTTGCCGTGGGGCAAGACTTGCCGCGAACGCTATAATCTCAAAAGCGCCGCCCGCGCTCTGAACAAGCACCATTCCGGTCTGGACGATGTGAAAGATCGCATTCTGGAATTTATTGCCGTCGGCGCGCGCAAAAAAGCGGTTGGCGGCTCGATCATCCTGTTTGTTGGGCCGCCGGGCGTGGGCAAGACTTCACTCGGAAAGGCTATCGCCGAAGCGATCAATCGCCCGTTTTACCGTTTTTCAGTCGGTGGCATGCGCGATGAAGCTGAAATAAAGGGGCATCGCCGCACCTATATCGGCGCCATGCCGGGCAAGATTGTGCAGGCGCTCAAACGCGTCGAAGTGGCCAATCCCGTGGTGATGATTGATGAGGTGGACAAAATCGGTTCTGATTTTCGTGGCGATCCGGCCTCTGCCCTGCTGGAAGTGCTTGATCCGGAACAGAACTCTGATTTTATGGATCATTATCTGGATGTGCGTTTCGACTTGTCGCAGGTGTTATTCCTGCTCACCGCCAATCAACTGGATACCGTACCTCGCCCGCTGTTGGATCGAGCCGAAATTATTCGCCTGCCCGGTTATATGATCAGTGAAAAAGTGGAAATCGGTCGTAAGCACTTATGGCCGAATCAGTTAAAAGAGCACGCGTTAACACGCCGCGACGTATCGCTGACCAAGGCGGTGATTCAGCATCTGGTTGAAGATTACGCCCGCGAACCGGGTGTGCGCCGGCTTGAACGCCTGATGAAGAAAATTCTGCGCAAGGTGGCGCGTAAACTGGCTGAAACAACTGCCGGAGCTGCCGACAAAGATGCGGTGACAACACCGCTGCGCATCGGCATTTCCGATCTGGCCGATTACATCGGCAAGCCGCGCTTCAGAGAGCAGGCCATCAATCAGGGCATCGGTTTATCGACCGGTCTGGCATGGACAGCCATGGGCGGCACCACATTAACGCTGGAAGCAACCGTGGTGCATCGTGACCGTCGCGGCATGAAAATTACCGGCCAGTTGGGCAAGGTAATGCAGGAATCATCGGAAATCGCCTATTCTTACATCACATCGAATCTGGCCCGCTTTGGTGCGGATGAAAAATTCTTTGATAAAGCATTCGTGCATATCCATGTGCCGGAAGGCGCAGTGCCCAAAGACGGCCCATCCGCCGGTTGTGCCATGGC
>CAYUBK010000222.1:0-2861 GCA_964442955.1 uncultured Zetaproteobacteria bacterium
GGCATCGCTGCATTTTAGTAACGGGGCTTGCGTCAAACGGCGGTTGTCGATGGCGTCCAGGGGGTTAGGCCGTGTTTCGCACATTTTGGCAGAATCATGCAGCCTTTCTTCCCCTACTTTGACGATAGTTTTTTATCATTTTGACTTTACTCTGCGTACTCTGCGGTGCAATGCTTTTGACGCTATGGTTGATCTCAATGGATTTCAATCCGTTCTATGGTGCCATCCGGCAGCATTTCAATCATTACGCCTTTGGGTTCATCCAGTAACATGGAGCAAACAGCAGCAAACGCAATGCCTCCTGCGATGACCATGAAGAATATGTCAGCGGATACCAGCGAAAAGACAGTCAGAAACAGAACCGCCCCGATATTGCCGTATGCACCCACCATGCCGGCAATCTGGCCGGTTAAACGTCGTTTAATCAAGGGGACCACGGCAAACACGCAACCTGCCGCAGCACCTAGGCAGAGTGAGCTGAGCATCATCACGACTACAGCCATGGCAATCGGCCAGTCGCCGGTGATTTGGGACATGCCGAAAAAGCCAACCGCTGCACCGATCAACAGTATCACCAGCGAGCGTTTTCGGCCAAATTTATCACTGACAAAGCCGCCGGATGGGCAGGAGATAATGTCGGTCAAAGCGAAACATGCGCCGAAAATACCGGCGACGGCGACAGGAAGCATGAAGGTTTCTTTAAAGAACAACGGTAGCATGGAGACAACCGATAGTTCAGTGCCAAAAGTGACGGCATAAGCCACACTCAGGATGGCGACCTGCTTGAATTTGTAGCGATGAATTTCAGCGACGGGTTTGACAAAGATTTCTTTGTTGACCTTGTGAATCTGGCTGGCCTGAAAACAATAAATGCCAAACAAAACGACATAGATGATATTGGCTGCCAGATCGCTGACCAAACCGAGACCGGCGACTTTCCAGACCAGTACGGCCATGGCCAGATACATCGGGATATTCATCAAGAGATAGAAGAAATAATCCTTTTTGTTCGATACTTCCAGACCCCCTGATTTGTTGGGCCGGAAATAAGTGGAGCCTGCCGGGGTGTCGGTGACGGAAATATAATAAATAACGCCATACACCAGCGCAATTACGCCGGTGACAGCGGTGGCATAACGCCAGCCGTCATCGCCGCCGAACATCACAGCCAGTGTCGGCAGGGTGATAGCGGCAACGGCAGAACCGACATTACCTAACCCTTTATAAATGCCTTCCGCCAGGCCGAGTTGCTTGGCCGGATACCATTCGCTGATCATGCGGATGCCAATCACAAAGCCAGCCCCGACAAAGCCGAGCAGGAAACGGGATAGTGCCAGCGCTTCAAAGGTGGTGGATATGGCAAAAAAGAAACACAGGGCGGCGGTAAGCAGTAACATGGCCGAATACATTTTTCTGGGGCCAAAGTGATCCACCAGCATGCCGGTGATAATGCGTGCCGGAATGGTCAGGGCGACGTTGAGGATGAGCAGCGTTTTGATTTGTTGATCGGAGAGCCCCATGGATTCCTGAATGGCCAGCAATAATGGCGCATGGCTGAACCAGACCAGAAAGGTCACGAAAAACGCGAACCAGGTCATATGCAGGATTTTGGCGCGGCTCTTGAATGAGAGGAAATTCGCCCTCATTGTGGATGTGCTCATGGTGATGCTCTCCTTACAATAAATCAAAATGTATTGCGCTTTCTTGAGCAAAGGCACTGCCAAGTGCTGTTTTGGCTGGAATGTTAATCATAGCCCCGATTTTTTGGCGGTTTTTTTTTCTTGTTGGGTAAATAAAGGGCATGTATGCCTAGAAATTAGGCAGAAAGGATGTGCATATTCGCTGAATTTGTGGAAAACATTGAACGATCCGGATGGCACCGAGGTTGCTCTATTTTAAAGCAATATATTTTCCAACGAGGTAAAAATGAGCGAAAAGAAAAAACTGGTGATGATTGGTAATGGTATGGCGGGTGTGCGCGCGATTGAGGAAATCCTCGATGCCAACCCGGATATGTTTGATATTACGATTTTCGGCGCAGAGAAATATCCCAACTACAATCGCATCATGCTATCTCCCGTGCTGGCTGGTGACACCACCATTGATGAGATTATTCTCAATGACGAGCAGTGGTATGCCAATAACGATATTACGCTGCATATGGGCAAACGCATCAAGGAAATTCAGCGTGGCTATCGCAAAGTCGTTGCTGAAGATGGCACCGAGGTGGCATATGATAATCTGATTATCGCTACCGGTTCCAACCCGTTCATTATTCCGATTCCGGGCCATGATAAAGAGGGCGTGATGGCCTTCCGCGATATCGATGATTGCGATGCCATGGTTGAGGCTGCTAAAACATATAAGAAAGCGGCAGTGATTGGCGGCGGCCTGCTGGGGCTGGAAGCAGCCAAGGGTTTGTTGCATCTGGGCATGGATGTGACGGTGATTCACGATCAGGCCACGCTGATGAATATGCAGCTGGATTCGGTTGCTGGTGAAATGCTGCGGGTCGATCTGGAAAAACAGGGCATGAAGTTCAAGGTGTCTACACTGACCACCGAAGTGCTCGGTGAACCGCGTGTCACGGGGCTGAAATTCAAAGACGGTTCTACGCTGGACTGTGACCTGCTGATTATGGCCGTCGGTATTCGTCCGAATATGGGGCTGGCCAAGGATTGCGGTCTGTTCTGCAATCGCGGTATTGTGGTCAATGATTATATGCAGTCGGTCACCGATCCGTCCGTTTACTCAGTCGGTGAGTGCGCCGAGCATCGCGGCATTGCTTATGGTCTTGTTGCGCCATTGTTTGAGCAGGCCAGAACGCTGGCGCATATGATTACCGGTCAGGGTCTGAAAAC
>CAYUBK010000223.1:0-2853 GCA_964442955.1 uncultured Zetaproteobacteria bacterium
CCACCTGCATCAGACGACTGCCCGCCGCCACATGCTGGCCAAGGCGAAAATCATCCGCCACAACCGTACCGGCATGGGGGGCGCGCAATGTCAGCAAACCATAGACTTCCTGTTTCAATAACGTGGAAATATCATGTTTATTCAAGCCATAGGAATAGAGCGTAGCTCTGGCCGCAGCCAGATTGGCATGCATAGCCTGATAAGTGCTGTCGGCTTGTTGCAAGCGGGCCTGAGAAATAATTTTTTGCTTCGCCAGTTTTTTCAGACGCGCCAGTTCCTGACGACTCCTGTGATGTTCAGCCCGGGACTTGAGATAACCGGCCTCTGCCTGTGCCAGCGCCGTGCTGTTCAGGGTGACCAGTTTTTGCCCCTTTTTCACCTGATCGCCGAGCCGCACATGGCGGGCATGCACCATCGCATCCACCAGCGTGGTAATATCCGCCAGTGCATAAGCATTAAATGCCACCGTACCGGGTGCATTGATAGCCTTCATTTGCGGACGCAACCGGAGCACTTCCGTGCGAATGCCGGCCTGTTTGATTTGCGCCGGCGTCAACTTGACAACTCCGCCTTCTTCATGGTCGCCATGCCCTCCGTGTCCGCCTTCCTGATGATCGCCGTGACCATGCTCGCCTGCCATCAGCGGAGCATTCACCAACAATGTGAATACCGATAAGAATAAAATAACTGTTTTCATGATTGGATTCCTTTAAGAATATATTCGGGATGACCGAGCACTTCGGCCAGTCGGATTCGGGCCGACCACCCCTGTTTGATGATGTCCAGCGCGGTCATGCGGGCATCGAGCCCTTGCCTGATATGCACAACCAGCTCTTCCAGATCAAGCTCGCCCGCGTCATAGGCTTTTTGAGCCAGGCTGATGGTGTCTTCAGCGCCCTGCTGCATGTTTGAACTCATGATGCCCGATAAGGCGCTCATGGCATTGGCATGATTGGCGATTGCACTTTCTACTGCATAGCGTAATTGCTGTTTTGACCAGTCCAGCCCAGTACTCACCCGTTCTTTTTGAGCCAGTGCGGCGCGATAAGCGCCTTTATGACTATTTAATATCGGGAATGGAATGGTAATCCCGAACTTGATCAGATTTTCACCAGCTTCACGTCCGGTCATTGCACTGAGCGCAATATCGGGAATGCGCTGTGCGTCGGCCAGTTCAGCCTGAGCTTCTGATTGCGCCAGCTTTGATCGCAGCGCTGCAAGATCGGGTCGGGATTGCAGCGCAACATGGTATGCATCGGCAGGCGGCTGCCAGTTTGTCAGCAGCGTGGGCAGTTCCAGTGTAGACGAACTGGAGGCCGTCCCGCCCCTCTTACCCAGTGCCACCTGGTAGGCTTGCCTGCTCTGCGTCAACAACTGCCTGGCAGTTGCCGTTGCATTCAATGCGGAGGAATACGCAGATTGGGCAAGATTGGCATCGAGCTGACTGGATTGCCCCAGCTTTAATTGCAGCGCCACCGCATGTCTGACCTTTTTCAACATCGCACTTTGTTGCTCTCGCAAATCAAATATCTGTTCGGCCACTGACAACGCCACATAAGCTCTGGCCGCTTCAAGCATCAGTTGCTGATGCATACTTTCCCGATTCTTGCTGGCAATATTCAGAGCGGCTTGGGCCGATTGTTGCCTGAATCCTTGTTTACCACCGATTTCAACACCCTGGGACAGGGTAATATAATAATCATTGGCTGTGCCGCCGCTATTTAAGCGTCGGCGTTGTGGTTCCAGAGAAAGCTCTGGATTATAGGCATAAGCGCCCTGCTCCGTCAGTTCTCCTCTGGCCGCCGCAATGCTTTGATCTGCCATTTGCAGCATCGGATGTTGCCCTGCGGCAGCGTCCATTGCCTCCTTTAAGCTATCGGCATGACTATAAATTGGGTGAATGCATAACAGCATTCCGGTTAAAAAAAATCGTTTGCGCACAGTTTCCCCCTGTGATTTGAAGTTTTAAATAACGGGGAAGCTGATTTTTTCTGAATTGACTGATGAACAGCAGCCCAAGACCGGCATATGCAGATCAGGCTGGCGATTCAGTCATAAAAAAATCAGCTATGCAGAGACTTGGGAGGTTGTTCGATTAAATGGAGAACCTCGGGGAGATTCAATGAGGCCAACAAACTGACCGATTCAGGATGGGCGCAGGATTGACTCTGGATATGACTTGGCTGACCCAAAAACACATGCGCTGCATGTGCAGCACAGGTCTGGTCAATCGGGGCGCTATTTTGATCCGGGTTAGATTGGGATGATGCAATATGTGCTGGCGCATCGGCTGCGTGGCATACATCAATACCCGCTCCGCAGACAAACATGCCCATTTGCAGTGAAAAAACAGCAATCCAAGCCAGATAACGCATGCGACTCACATTAGGTTCGAAATCTTGCAATAGCAAGAAAATAGAAGTTTATAAACGGATACCCGTCCAATTTATGTAATATGTATATCTGATTGACAATATACATAGACGCACGCTTAGCCAATGATTAAGCGAGAAGTTGAGCCAGTGTTGAGAATGCTGCTGCAAGGTTTTCCCATGGTGACTATCACCGGGCCACGTCAATCGGGCAAAACGACTTTGGCGAAAAAGGTGTTTGCTGATAAGCCTTATTATTCATTGGAAGACCCCGATGTGCGCAGCATGGCTTTGGAAGACCCGCGTGCTTTTCTGGCTCGCTTACCGGATGGTGGTGTACTGGATGAAGTGCAACGGGCACCGGAATTGCTTTCTTATTTGCAATCCCATGTTGATACGGATGGCCGCATGGGGCTTTTTTTGCTAATCGGCTCCCAACAGTTCGGCTTGATGGCCAGGATCACCCAGTCGTTGGCAGGCC
>CAYUBK010000224.1:0-2844 GCA_964442955.1 uncultured Zetaproteobacteria bacterium
ATCAGACCGGACAACTTACGTGCTACAAATGCGGACAGGTTATGTGCTTCTAACATGGAAAAGACTTAGTTTTGCCAGAGGATCACAAATTGGCTATAATTCACGATGCCGAGGCGAGCCGGGAGCTCTTCTCAACTTTGATAACGTTTGTCCGACTATATAGAAGAAAGTTGCCCTGCCGCCACATTCGGAATACCGGATTATTAAGGAGCGACATGTATAATTTTACATGTGATTTCAATGCATAATCATCAACGTCGTATTCTGGTCATTGACGATCAGGCCTCTGTCCGTGAAATGGTGGCCGATCTGATCAGGGAATTTGAGCTTGCAGATAAGTTAGAGCTGGCACAATCCATCCAACAGGCGCAGCAGGCGCTAAGCGATAGCGACTGGGATGTCATAGTCACAGATATGAGTCTGAGCGATGGCAATATACTTGATTTGATCGAGTCCATGCAGCAGGGATATAGATTCCCGCCTATTGTGCTGATGAGCGGTTACCTGTTCGGCGCATCATCCGAGCGTGCCAGTGCTCTGGGCATCAAGCATGTTCTGACCAAGCCGTTTCACCCTACCGATTTGCTGGACTGCATTCAGAATATCTTCGAAGGCAAGTGATTTAACACTCATGAACCGGAACCACTTTATCGTACGCTTTAGCTGGCTGATCGTGGTGGCTGTTGGTTTGAGCCTGTCGCTGGCACAATTCTATCATCTTCAACAAATGGATCAGCAGATGTTGAACAGGGAAATCGCCCAGCGCAGCATGGTAAAGCTGGATAGTATTCATGCCATATTGCAACAGCATCTGGATGCAACACAGTCATACATGTCATTTGTGCTTGGTGAATTGCAAACAGGTGGATCGATAGAGGATGATGAAGCCAGCGCATTTACACGGGGAATTTTGTCTGTTCATCCTGATGAATTGCAGGCGGTGACCCTGATGCCGCCGCCAGAGATGGGCGCCGCGATCATGATGCAACAGGATGGCAGTATATCCAGAAAGCCGCCAATTGGCATGCCGAAAACCGGAAGTGGCAGCGAACCGCAACTGCATTTGCTCAGAAATCATACTCTTCGTATTATCATTTCAGCCACCATCGGTGATTCTACAGCCTATGTGGCATGCGACTGGAATCTGAATGCGCTTATTCAACATGCCATTGATGCCACGCCGAAAGCCGGGCTGAATGTCCGGCTGGATATGCAAGCAGGCTCGCCTGCCACGCCGACTACAGTATTTGACCACCGTTCACGCGCCAGCGATGGCACTGAGGCTGCCGACAAACATGTATGGCAAGGCGCTTTCGATATTGAACAAGTGCGATTTATTGTGCACACGCAGGCAGTCCCGAAATTGATTCGACAATTTTCCGGCTACTATGCATGGTGGGTTCTGCTGGCCGGATTCATCATCACTGCGCTGCTTGCCATATTCATTCTTAACCGCATTCGCGCCAATGCCATATTGCGCGATCAGGTGAAGGAGCGAACGCAGGCTTTATCCGGCGAACGGGCCAAACTGGCTGCAGTGATTGATCATGCACATGATGGCATTCTGGTGATGGACGAAAAAGGTAATATTCTGCGCAGCAATCCGGCGGCTGATAGCATGTTCGGCTATAGCGGACAGGAATGGGATTCACTGACGGTGCATATGCTGATGCCTGCGGAAGCGGAAAGAGATCAACAATGGTTTGCTGAGGAAGTTGCAGGGCAAGAGTGCAATATCATTGGCCAGGTCAGAGAGTTATGCGGACAGTGCAAGGATGGTTCATTATTCCCGTGCGAAACCACCGTACACTCATTTACAGCCGGAGATGAACGCCAGTTTTCCGTCGTACTGCGCGATCTCAGTGAGTTCAAACAACAACAGTGGGTGCAACAAACGCTGTTGCAGTTGCGCGCCATCAGTCAGTCCCATTCGCCATTGCACAGGCGTTTGAAAGAGATGCTTTCGGCCCTGCTTTCCAGTCCATGGCCCATTGAGGCCGCCGCTATTTATGGCGTGCAGAGCGAGCAGTTATGGTTGACAGCCAGTCAGGGCTGGCAAGCTGATGAGAAAAAACGTTATTTGATGATTCCGATCGGCTGTTGCCTGTGCGGCGAAACAATAAACGATCGGCATATGCCATGCGCCTCGAGCGTTGCCGGCAGCCAGTCCGGGCGCCACGCGGCCTGCTTGCCAATCATGCATGAAGGCCGCCAGCTGGGGCTATTGCATTTACAACTGGCTGAAGACAATGATTTTCCGGAAATATTCAGTGCATTCAGCCAGCAGGCGCATGAAATTGTAGCTGTCACGCTGGTGCGGGAACATATTCGCCAGTCGCTGGAAGATAGTGAAAGCAAACACCGGCAACTGGTGGATGCCACGCCTGTCGGTATCATCATGGGAACTGCCGGCATCGTGCGCTACGCCAATCCGGCAGCAGCCTCAATGCTGGGCGCTGACAGCCCGGAAAGCCTGTTGGATATTGATATTCTGCCTGTGGTTGATGCCGATGATCAGGGCCGCTTTGAACAAATGATACAAACGCTGCAACAGGGGGGGAATGTCGAACCGACTGAGCTTCGCTTGCAGCGCATGGATCATTCTGTGTTCTGGGCGGAGGTGCGAGGTGTTCCTGTGGTGTATGAAAGCAAGCCATCGGTGCAGTTGTTGATTCAGGATATCAGCGACCGCAAACAGACCGAGGATCAGCTGACCCGGCTTTCCTATACCGATGAGCTGACGAAGTTACCCAACCGGCGATTATATATCGATCGGCTGGAACAGGCTTGCAGTCTGGCGGCGCGGAGTAATCGCCAGTTGTGCTTGCTGTTTATTGATCTGGA
>CAYUBK010000225.1:0-2822 GCA_964442955.1 uncultured Zetaproteobacteria bacterium
TTAAAATCCAGGCTGACAGTATTGGAGACACAACGAGCGCATCGAAAATGTTTGGTGAGATTGCTGTGGAATATGGTTTTTTGAGTGCTGATAATTTGCAGCGATTGCTCATGGCGCAAATCAGCCAACAACCTAAACTTGGAGAAGTCTTGATTGATGCGGGCGTGCTCTCCCTGGATCAGCGCGACAAGGTATTATTGGAGTTTCATCAGCTCACGGGAGTAGTGTAACACGCTTGGCCACAAGCAGAGGAGAATGATGAAGAGACAAAGCATGTTTGAAGCTGTGGGCGGATTGCCTGTGATGGAGCGCGTACACAAGCGTTTTTATGACAAAGTGTATGCCGATCCTTGGCTGGGCAAGTTTTTTGAAGGCCATAGCCAGGAAGCAATTGAACTGCGCCAGACACAGTTTATGGCCGAGAAGATGGGATCGAGGAGCCCGTACCCCGGTCGTGAACTGCCACTGGCTCATCGCCGCATGTTTATCCCTGAGGAACTGCTGAAGGCGCGTCAGGCCTTGCTGCGTGAGTCACTGGAAGAAGATGGCGTAGCAGAAAAACTGATCATCCGTTGGCTGAAAATCGACAAGGCATTTTGGGGCAAGGTTGGAAATGAATCGCTGGATGAATTTCACCTGGTTGATTTCAAGTATGAGAAACCACTGATTGTCGAAAAACCGGCGGAGTAGGCTCATGATGAATCGTCTATACGGTAGCCAAACATGAAATGCCTGATTCATGCATGGCATCAGCATGAGGGTGAGTTGCGCCGCTGGTTGATTGCGCGGCTGGGAAACCCGGCTGATGCAGAAGATTTGCTGCAGGATGTATTTGAAAAAGCCATGCTGCAGGGGGAGCACTTCTGTTCCGTCGAAAATGCACGCGCATGGTTGTTTCGGGTTGCTCGCAACAGGCTGATTGACCGCTACCGCATGAAACATGAGCAGATCGAGCTGCCGGAGAATATGGCAGTGGCAGAAGATGAGTCTGAAGCTGTGGATGAACTGTCGGAATGCCTGCCGCGCGTCTTGTCCGAATTATCGGATGAGGACAGAGAGGTGATCACCCTGTGCGATCTGGATGGCATGTCGCAGCAACGCTATGCGCAGATGAAAGGTGTTTCGCTCGCAGCGGCTAAATCCCGTATCCAGCGAGCCCGCAAACGCATGCGCCAACGGCTGGAAAGCGGTTGTCAGGTTCAGCTTAATGATGCGGGAAATGTCTGTTGTTTTGTGCCCAGGCCTGCATTGAAATAGTCCGATATCCCGTTACGACCGGAGATAAACTACGATGTTACTCTATGATGCAGCCCGACCAAATCCGCGTGCAGTTCGTATATTTCTGTTGGAAAAAGCGATTGCCTTGCCGATGCAGGGTGTCGATGTTGATGGTGGGGAAAACCGTCTACCTGAATTTATTGCTCGTAACCCGGCAGGCCAGGTGCCGGTGCTTGAGCTGGATGATGGAACCTGGTTGGCAGAGTCCGCCGCTATTTTTCAGTATCTGGAAGAACAATACCCCGAACCACCATTAATTGGCGCGACAGCCGAAGAACGGGCTATGACGCGCATGTGGCAACGCCGCATCGAGCGCAGGATTACCGAGCCGCTCTATGCCGCGTTTCATTATGGGCCAGCATTTGAAATGTATAAAAACCGGATGGTGGTGTTGCCCGAAAGCGTATCCGGTTTCAAAGCCTTGATGCACGATGGTTTGTCGTGGCTGAATGATTTTCTCCCGGAGTCAAATAGCATTGTTTCCGGTCGATTTACGGTGGCCGATATCACGCTTTTTGCGGCACTGGATTTTGGCAGCAGTATCGGCTGGCCGTTACCGGCAGAATTGAAGCATCTCAATCTATGGTTTGAGACGATAGCTGCACGTCCGTCTGTAGCAGCCAGTCTGCATCCCAAATCCGCACAGACCGGGGTTCATTATTAGACCAACAAAGCCTAAAAATGTGCCAGCTTCGTCTTAACTGAATTTACCCTACTATTGTCAAAACGACCCTTTTTGCAGCCAATGGCTGCTCATGATTTTAATGTTAATACGATTGCCCTAGCTGGAAAATGCTGTTTGCACTTGCCAAAACAGCCATATCGCAATGGTTGCGAAAATCAGATAAACCGAAACGACAAAAGCTGTTACCAATCCCCGGATTAATCACACCGCCGGTTTGGGAATAAAAAATGGGGAGACTCCTGTTTTCCTTTCATTGACTGAAGATGAAAGGAAGCAGAATATGCCACCCCTTCAAAAAATAAAAATAAATACCCGAAAAAAAGGATACGAACCATGGCAAGAAAGTTTAATTTCAGTGCAGGCCCGGCCATGTTGCCGACAGCGGTAATGCAGTGCGTGCAGCAGGAGATGCTGGATTGGAACGACTCAGGCATGTCCGTCATGGAGATGAGTCATCGCGGCAAAGAGTATATGTCCATTGCGACCAAGGCAGAGAAAGATCTGCGCGAGGTGATGGCCATTCCAGATAACTACAAGGTGCTCTTTCTTCAGGGCGGTGCCTCTGCCCAGTTCAGCATGATTCCGCTGAATCTGCTGGGTGATAAACAGAGTGCCGATTATATCAATACCGGTGTGTGGTCGAAAAAAGCGATTGCCGAGGCCAAACGGTTCGGCACTGTGAATATCGCAGCCGATACCTCAAACGATGGTTTTACCACCGTGCCGACACAGGCAGAGCTGAAACTGAATCCCGATGCAGCCTATGTTCACTATACCCCGAACGAGACCATCGGCGGCGTTGAATTCGATTATATTCCGGAAACGGGCGATGTGCCTCTTGTAGCAGACATGTCTTCCA
>CAYUBK010000226.1:0-2770 GCA_964442955.1 uncultured Zetaproteobacteria bacterium
ATCAATCTCGGCAGCATCGACATTCAGATCAGCGATTTCACGTACTTTTTGCAGCAACACAGATAATTTCAGACCACGCTCGGAACGTGTACGCACTTCCTGCTTGAATGCGTCATCCTTGAGCATATCCGCTGGCGCCTGCATGCCCTGCTGCTTCATATTTTCCAGCACGCGCTTGGTGGTCTCACGCATATCCTGTTCCAGCAATGTTTCCGGCAAGCTAATCTCGTGAGCTGCCAGCAGCGCATCAAGTGCTGCTTCGCGGGTGGCAGAAAATGTTGCCTGTTCAGCTTCTTCATCCAAACGCTGCTGCGCATCTGCACGCAGCGCTGCTCCATCATCAAAGCCCAGCATCACAGCCAGTGCATCTTCATCTTCAGCCGTTTCCGGCTTACCCACGCTCTTCACCACTGTAGCAAAGCTGGCATCCTTGCCAGCCAGATGCGCGGCCTGATAATCAGCAGGGAAGCTCACCTCAATAGTCACTTCATCGCCGGCAACTGTACCAATCAATTGCTCTTCAAAACCGGGAATAAAACGACCTTCGCCCAACACCAACGGCACATCTTCACCCTTGCCGCCATCAAATTCTTCGCCATCGATCACGCCGACAAAATCGATATGCAACTGGTCGCCGTTCTCAGCCTTGCGTTCGGCTTCAATATCAAACTTCACCTGCGATTTCTGCAAACGTTCAATCACGGCATCGATATCGCTTGTTTCCACTTCAACCGTAGTCGCATCAAATTTCAGTTTCGAAATATCAGTCAAATCGACCGTCGGCCATGTCGTGACTTGCATGGTGAATTCAAAGCCGGAAGCTGGCTGCGTAGCTGGCAAGTCCAGCATCGGCTGCACCGCAGGGGTTAAACCGGAAGATTCAATGGCCGTGACATAATGCGCCTGCACCAGTTCGGACACGGTATCTTCATGCAACTTGGGCCCAAACTGCTGCTTCAAATGCGCCGGCGGCGTTTTGCCCGGACGAAAGCCCGGCAATTTAGCCTGACGACTGAGCTTCAGTAACTGCTCATTATAGATGCGGTCATACTCGCCCTGCGGCACGGTGACATGCACCTGATATTCATGGTTACCGAGTTCTTTTACATCTGTTTGAATCATTTCATTTCTCCAAGTGAACATTAAAAGCCTACTGAATAACTGCATCCATGCATTTATTCAGTTCCTATCAAAATGGTACGAGGAGGGGGAGTCGAACCCCCACACCAAAGGTACTGGCACCTAAAGCCAGCGCGTCTACCAGTTCCGCCATCCTCGCAGTTACCATTCTACCATCGCACGAACAAAAAAGGAGCAAGACCAAGTCTTACCCCTCTGCAAAACGGTGGCGTATAATGCCACCAGTCATTCTGAAATCAAGAAAGCGCACATCAGGCGATGCCACAGAAAACAACCGCTTTGGAAATCGGATCGTTCGCGTGTACCGTTCGCGATCTCATTTCATACGTTCCCGGAGTCTATATGCAGGTTTCACCTCTCTCAGCCCTATCCCCGCTGGATGGCCGTTACGCTTCCAAAACCGGCGATTTACGCCCAATTTTCAGTGAATACGGCTTAATCAAGGCGCGCGTGACTGTGGAGGTGCGCTGGTTGCAAATGCTGGCGGCGAATCCGAATATCGCCGAAGTGCCTGCTTTCACCGATTGCGCCCATGCCTTTCTCGATGCCATTGTCGATGATTTTAGTGAAGCAGACGCTCTGCGTGTCAAAGCGATTGAAGCTACCACCAACCATGATGTCAAAGCAGTGGAATATCTGCTCAAGGAAAAAGTAGCTGACAATGCCGAGCTGGCAGCCAGTTCCGAATTCTTCCATTTCGCCTGCACATCCGAAGATATCAACAACCTCTCCTATGCCCTGATGCTGAAAGAAGCGCGCGATACAGTGCTGATGCCTGCATTGAATGGTATTGTGGAGAGCATGACCAACGGCGCCAAAACCTATGCCGACCAGCCTCTGCTGGCGCGTACGCACGGGCAAACCGCCAGCCCGACTACCATGGGCAAGGAATGGGCCAATGTCGCCTACCGCATGCAACGCACGGTGGATCAAATCGCCGCCACGCCGATACTCGGAAAAATCAATGGCGCAGTCGGCAACTACAATGCGCATCTGGCCGCCTATCCCGATCTGGACTGGGGTGATATTGCCAAAAACTTTGTCGAATCGCTCGGCATTACATGGAATCCGTACACCATCCAGATTGAGCCGCACGACTATATTGCCGAACTCAATGATGCACTGGCTCGTTTCAATACTATCCTGATTGATTTCAGCCGCGATATCTGGGCTTATATTTCGCTCGGGTATTTCAAGCAGCGCGTCATTGCCGGCGAGGTCGGTTCATCAACCATGCCGCACAAGGTCAATCCCATCGATTTTGAGAATGCCGAAGGAAACCTCGGTCTGGCCAATGCAGTGCTGCGCCATCTGGCCGAAAAATTGCCGATCTCCCGCTGGCAACGTGATCTGACCGATTCGACTGTGCTGCGTAATCTGGGCGTCGGTTTCGGTTATTCGATACTGGCCTACAGCTCGGCCCAAAGAGGCTTCTCCAAACTGGAGCTCAATGCAGACAAAATAAACGCCGATCTCGATGCCAGCTGGGAAGTGCTCGGTGAAGCAGTGCAAACCGTTATGCGCCGCTACGGCCTGCCCAACCCCTACGAACAAATGAAGGCATTAACACGCGGCAAAGGCATCACACCGGATCGCCTGCATGAGTTTATCGAGGGGCTGGAAATTCCCG
>CAYUBK010000227.1:0-2766 GCA_964442955.1 uncultured Zetaproteobacteria bacterium
TTTTATGTTAAATCGTTTGTTCGGGTTGTTTTCCCGTGATATTTCCATTGATCTTGGTACGGCCAATACGCTGATTTATGTGCGTGGCGAAGGGATTGTGCTCAACGAGCCGTCTGTGGTGGCCATCCATACCGGCGGCGGCAGGCAACATCGTCGGGTTTTGGCTGTCGGTACGGATGCCAAACGCATGCTTGGGCGCACACCCGACAGCATTCAGGCTATCCGGCCGCTCAAGGATGGCGTTATTGCCGATTTCGTGGTGACCGAAGAAATGCTCAAACAATTCATTCGCAAAGTGCATGATCGCACCTGGGGTATTCATCCCCGCATTGTGATTTGCGTACCTTACGGCTCCACGCCGGTGGAACGTCGCGCCATTCGTGAGTCTGCCCTGTCGGCTGGCGCGCGCGAAGTCTATCTGATTGAAGAGCCGATGGCGGCAGCAATCGGCGCTGACTTGCCGGTTACGGAAGCATCCGGTTCGATGGTGGTGGATATCGGCGGCGGCACCAGTGAAATCGCTGTAATTTCCTATGGCGGCATTGTGTATTCCCGTTCGGTACGCGTTGGCGGCGACAAGATGGATGAATCCATCATCAATCATTTGCGCCGCAAATACAGCCTGCTGGTTGGTGCGCCGACAGCTGAAAAAATCAAAATGCAACTGGGCAGCGCTTTCCCGCAGGAAAACAGACGCGAAATGGAAGTCAAAGGTCGCGACCTGATCAATGGCGTGCCGAAAAATTTACTACTGGATGATTCAGAAATTCTCGAAGCACTAACCGAATCGGTGAATGCGATTATCGAAGGTGTTAAAGTATGTCTGGAACGCACGCCGCCTGAACTGGCAGCGGATATCGTCGATAAAGGCATCATTCTGACTGGCGGCGGCGCATTACTGGTCGGGCTGGATCAATTGTTGCGAGAGGAAACCGGTTTGCCTGTTGCGGTGGCCGAGAATCCGCTTGATTGCGTGGTACTGGGTAGTGGCCGGGTACTCGAAGAACTGGACCGTATGCGAGGCGTTCTTTTCGAGGAGTAATCATGTCGGTTGTGGTCATTACATATTCATCCATGACCTTTAGATGTATTGCGTATGATTTTTAGCGCTCGTCGTCACAAGCTTTGGCTTATCACTACATTCGTGCTTCTGTGCCTGTATGGTGCGTTCAGGCTTGCATCTGGCTCCAGCGCGATGCTGGCCATGTGGCCGGCGCTGGAAGCGTTGCATGCGCCGGTGCAGTGGTGGCAATCGGCCGAACTGTGGTTCACGGAGCAGGATACACTGCATCGCAAATACCTTGTTTTTGAGAAAAAGTCCCAGCAACAGGCCGCCCTGATTCAGGAGGCTAACAGTCTTCGGGAAGAGAATCGGCAGCTTAGACGAATCCTCGAAATATCCGGCATTACCGGTTATCGCTGGCATGCAGCCAAAGTGCGCGGACGTAGCCCGGATTTGATGAGCCAGCGTCTGGTTTTGCAAGTCGATGACGTATCCATGGATGATGTCATCGTATCCAGCGAAGGCCTGGTCGGCGTGGTGGATAGCACATCGGAAAATCATGCTACAGTCAGAACCATTTTTGATGCCTCGCTGGCAGTGCCGGTCACCATTCCCGGCACGGCGCTGGCTGCCATTGCACGCGGTCAGGGTGAAAGCCTGTCGATTGAGTTTGTGCCGCTGAAACAGGCACCACGAGCCGGGGAAATATTGTATACCAGCGGTGCAGGCGGTTTGTTCCCCCCCGGAATCGCGGTCGCACGTATCGTCGATATCAAGCCCATCCCGGGCCAGTTATTTGTCCGCATCATCGCCGAACCGGTTGCACATTGGCAGCGTGACAACTGGATGGCCGTTGCTTCACAGTTGCACGCCACACCATGATTGCGCTAATGATCACGGCGCTGGCCCTGCTCGGCATCAGTCTGAATCTGGCCTTTGCCAACGCATTGATGCAACCGGACTGGTCTCTGGCATTATTGTTGGCCAGCTTGTTGGCGCATCGGCATAACTGGGTATGGGTGCTGCCCTGCATGCTGATTCATGATGTGGTGCTATTCTGGTCATTCAGCAGCAGTTTTTTCATCATGGCGTTGTTGCCGCTGGCTATGATTTATCTGGATCAGCATCTTGGCTCCGGATTGCCGCAACGGCTGGCATTGATGCTGGTGGCTGTGCTTTCTCTGCTTTGGCCCGGGTGGGGATTGGTGACTTGTCTGTTAACGCTGTGCCTGTGCATTCCGGTTTGGTACATGTTAACGAGGCGATATGCGCAACAAATCGCTTGAAGCCCGGCATCGCTTCGATGTACGCATGCTGTTTTTCTATGCAGCAGTGCCGCTATTGCTGGGGCTTCTATTGTTCCAGATCATGCGCCTGCAATGGTTTGAGCATGATAAATATATGCTGCAATCGGAGCAAAACAGGCTGAATCTGGTGCCGGTATTGCCGGTTCGTGGTGAAATTACAGATGCTAACGGTAAAAAACTGGCCATCAATCGCATCGCCTATCGCGTTTCGCTGATTCCGGAACGCATCGACGAACTTGATGACACTCTGAACAGGCTGGCCAAAATGCTGGCATGGACGCCCGCCAAACAGGCATTGATTCACAAGCGAGTCAAGCGAACGCGGCGTCCTGACCGGCCTGTATTGCTGGATGATAAATTGCAGTGGGCACAAGTATCTCCGCTGGCGGCCAGACTGCATCATTTGCCCGGCGTGGATGTCACTGCGGGCAGCTACCGCTTATATCCTTATGCCGA
>CAYUBK010000228.1:0-2753 GCA_964442955.1 uncultured Zetaproteobacteria bacterium
GAAGTTTTTTTAAATTTTTCTATTGTTTGGAATACTCTAGTTGTGTTTGTATTGTGCACCACCGATTGTGGAAGTGTTGAACAAAAAAGATCTGGCGCCGGAACTGGAAAGCTATCGTGCTGAAACGATTCACGGCAGCCGCGTGGCTATTTCAGCCACCACAGGTGAAGGCATGGATGATTTACTGGCGCTGCTAACCGACTGGCTGTGCCAGGAAATGCATGAACTGCATCTGAAACTGGATTTGGCTGATGGCAGGGCATTGGCCTTTTGTTATCAGCATGGTTCGGTATTGAGCAAGCAAAGTAACGATGACGTGGTGGATGTGGTGGTGCGTATGAATCCGGTTGATGCCGCTCGCTTCAGTTTGCAGTCCGGTTTACATGTGTTGGATCGTTGAGTGAAAGCGGATGGAATGAAAACCGGCTGATGACGTCGTCATTTCGTTTCGACATAATACGCGCGCCGAATAATCATAGGTTCGGACTTACAGTTTCAGGCGTTGCAATATCATCGCCTTTTTTCATAAATCTCAGGAGTTTACATGTCTGATCGCAGTCAGTTTTTTAATGCCCCGCTTGCCGATAGCGCGGTAGAAGATGCCATTGCCGCCGAGCTTGGGCGTCAGCAACATACGCTGGAGCTTATCGCCAGTGAAAATATCGTATCCAAAGCGGTGATGCAGGCGCAAGGGTCGGTGATGACCAATAAATACGCCGAAGGCTATCCCGGTCGCCGTTATTATGGCGGTTGCGAATATGTCGATGCGGTCGAACGCCTGGCGCAGGAACGTGCCCGTGAGCTGTTCGGGGTGAAGCATGTGAATGTGCAGCCGCATTCCGGTTCGCAGGCGAATATGGCTGTGTATATGGCGGCCATTCAGACGGGCGATACCATTATGGGTATGGATTTGTCGCATGGCGGCCATCTTACCCACGGTTCGCCGGTCAATTTTTCCGGTCGGCTGTATGAAGTTGTGGCCTACGGCGTACGCAAGGATAATGAATTAATTGATTACGATGTCATGCAGAAAATGGCGGAAGTCCACCGCCCTAAAATGATTATTGGCGGGGCCTCGGCCTATGAGCGCCATATAGATTTCGCTCGTATGCGGGAAATTGCCGATTCGGTCGGCGCCATTCTGATGGTGGATATGGCCCATTATGCCGGTCTGATTGCCGCAGGTGAGTATCCCAGCCCGGTCGGCCATGCTCATGTGATTACCACGACTACCCACAAAACGCTGCGCGGCCCGCGCGGTGGTATGATTCTGACCGACGATGATGATCTGGCCAAAAAGATTAATTCGCGTATTTTTCCCGGGATTCAGGGCGGGCCGCTGATGCATGTGATTGCGGCCAAGGCAGTAGCTTTTGGCGAAGCGCTCGGAGACCAATTCAAGGCCGACCAGAAACAGGTCATCGCCAATGCGCGCGCGCTGGCAGCAACATTGAGCGAAGGCGGCTTGCGCATCGTTTCCGGCGGTACCGATTGCCATATGTTCCGCGTCGATGTGCGTCCGCAGGGCATTACCGGCAAGGTGGCGGAAGAAGCGCTGGAAGCAGCCGGCATTACGACCAATAAAAACACCATCCCGTTTGATCCGGAATCGCCGTTTGTGACATCGGGCATTCGTATCGGCGCATCGGTGATTACAGCGCGCGGTATGCAGGAAACCGAAGCCAAGCTGATCGGTGAACTGATTTTGCAGGTGCTCAATGCGCCGGAAGATGCAGGTATTGCACAAGCTGTTCGCGAAGAAGTGCGCAAACTGACAGGCTGTTTTCCGGTTTACGAAGATTAAGAGAAAGTCAAAACCTTGGCCACTGATGACACGAATGAACACTGATAAAACCTTAAAACTATTATCTTGTTTTGACTTATTCGTGTTAATTCGTGTCATCAGTGGTTTGCTTTTAAGGTTCGAAACCCTGAGCTACAGGTGGATGCATACGAAAGTCAGAGACAAGGGAAGAAAAAAGGAAATCTCAATGTTTTCCTGTTTGATTCCGGCTACGGTGGTTTAAAATGTATTGTCCGTTTTGTGCTAACGATGACACCCGCGTGGTGGATTCCCGCGTGGTTGAAGAGGGCAGCGCTGTGCGTCGCAGGCGCGAATGTGAAGCCTGTGGCAAACGCTTTTCCACTTATGAGAGGGCTGAATTGCGATTGCCGTTGGTTATCAAAAAAGATGGAACGCGCCAGTCTTTTGACCTTGAAAAGATTCGTTCAGGAATGCAAAAAGCCCTTGAAAAACGACCAGTTTCAGCGGATCAGTTAGAGCATGGCATGAATTCGGTTGTGCGAGCCGTTCAGGAAAGTGGCAAGTCGGAAATTACGGTTGGTGCGCTTGGTGAATTTGTCATGGAGCAATTACGCGAACTCGATGGCGTGGCCTATGTACGTTTTGCATCGGTGTACCGTGAATTCAAGGATGTGGATGAGTTTTTAACTGCCGTTAAAACCGCAGTAGGAAAATAGGAGAGAAGCATGGGTGTCAAAATTGCAGTTTTGCCGGGTGACGGTATCGGGCCGGAAATCGTCGGCGAAGCATTGAAAGTGCTGAAAGTGCTGAATAATTCGTTCGGGCTGGATGCCAGTTGGCAAGAGGGCACCATTGGCGGCCACGGTTATGATGTGGACGGCGACCCGTATTGTGAGGCGACACGCACATTAGCACACGCCTCCGATGCCGTGCTGCTTGGCGCTGTTGGCGGACCCAAGTGGGAAGCGTTGGATAAACCGATGCGGCC
>CAYUBK010000229.1:0-2692 GCA_964442955.1 uncultured Zetaproteobacteria bacterium
TGGCATCATGCGTGTCCCAACGGCTGTATTCAAAACCGAGCAGGTCTGATAAACGGTCATCGCGGAAGAAGCAGGTGATTTGCTCATCATCATCCCCTACCAGCCACGGGTGATAGAGATCGCGGTTGCCCTGCTGTTCACGCAGATTGAATTTTAACGAATGATGCAACACCGATTCGCCGGTAGCGCACCATTCAAAGCCGGATTGCCCCAGCAGCGCCAGTGTATCTTGCGATACGGCGCCTTCAGCAGGCCAGCAGCCACGCGCCGTATGGCCGAATAAATCCTGATGATTTTGCTGAGCCAGTTGAATGTGTTCGAGGGCGCGCTCGCGACCGCCCGGATAGGGCTCCTCGGGAATCAGCGCATCGGGCACGGTTTCCAGTGCCGTGTTAAAATCAAGCATCAGCGGGATGATGGGGTGGGCATAGGGTGTCGTGGTCAGTTCCAGCTTGCCGGATTCAACCAGTCGCTTATGCGTGGCGGGGATGTCGGATAACAATGAAGCAATCAGAGTGAGCAGATCGCGGCGATCCTGATAGGTAAAACCAGTAGCTTTTTCGATCAGGCGGCGCGCTACAAAATTGCGCTGCCGTACTGTTTCACCAAGCCAGGCCAGATGATACCAGGTAACCAGATCGGTATAAAAACTTTCGCCAAGGTAACAGGTCGCTTTGTTGGCTTTGGCATGTTCAGCCACATTCCACAGACGAGAAAAGGAAGGGTAACGATGCATATTGCGTTCATGGTTCAGACGAAAGCATGTCTTGAGAATAAAATTGCGATCTTTCTTTTTTAATTTTCCCGGTTTATGTGCCAGCGCTGCCAGTAGCGGATCATTCAAATCACTCTGGCTACCATCCAGAAAGGTTTTGAGCTGGTTGGCGTAGTCTTCAATCTGAACCGTTAGCGATGGTACATAATTCATCACCGCCTTTGCACCGGGCAACTGGGAGAGGATTTCAGCCATATCGGTATAATCTTTCATGGCATGCAGATAAACCCAGGGCAGGTGGTAGCGCCCGGTATCAGCCTCACGGTAAAAAGGCTGGTGCATATGCCAGTAAAAGATAACAGATAACGGTTGGCTCATGGATAATCTCCGAGGGCAGTACAATTATTTTTTACCACTAAGACATCAGGTGAATTTCACTTGTGAAAGAGAATATCCCCTGGGGAACAAAGGCACAAAGGAAAACCAAAAAGTAGTAAGGCGTTTCAAGAGCAGTTGCCATAGATGTATGCTGCTCTCTACATACTTGGTTTTCTTTGTGTCTCTGTGCCTTTGTGGTTCGTTCGTTCTTTAGAAAACCTGAATCAGGTTTCGTGCAGGTTCTGACCTAGCATTTCAGGAGTAACAAGAACAATGCCATTTTCCGAGACATAAAAGCGCCTGGCATCTTCAACCGGATCTTCACCGATCACCGTGCCGTCCGGGATGATCGCACCTTTATCAATCACACAGCGTTTGATACGGCAATTATGTCTGATTTCCACATCCGGCAGGATGACGGCATCTTCCACAGTCGAATACGAGTGAACGCGCACATTGGAAAACAGTACGGAATGACGAATGGTGGCACCGGTAATCAGGCAACCGCCTGAAATCATCGAATCTACTGCCATGCCACGCCGATCATCATCGTTAAAGGCGAATTTGGCCGGCGGCAATTGTTCCTGATTGGTCCAGATCGGCCAGTTTTTATCGTACAGATTCAGATCAGGTGAAATTTCTGCCAGATTGATATTGGCTTCCCAGTAGGCGTCAATCGTACCCACATCACGCCAGTAACCTGATGCGCTGGTATTGCCTTCCATGAACGGGAATGCAAAGGCGTTATCGTTGTCAATCGCATGTGGAATAAGATCGTGGCCGAAATCATGGGTGGATGATTCATCTGCTGCATCGGCCTTCAGACGGTCGCGCAAATATTGGGCTGAGAATACATAAATGCCCATGGAAGCCAGCGATTGAGTCTCATCGCCCGGCATGGATTTGGGGTTCTCGGGCTTTTCAGCGAACTCAACGATACGTGATTCATCATTGATGGCCATAACACCGAATGCTTTGGCTTCGTCCAGCGGTACGGGGATACAACCCACTGTAATGTCCGCACCTTTGGCCACGTGGGCGGCAATCATTTTGCCGTAGTCCATCTTGTAGATGTGGTCGCCGGCCAGAATTACCACATAATCTGGGTTGTAATGACGGACAATATCCAGATTCTGATAGACGGCATCGGCAGTGCCGACATACCAGCCTTCGCCCTTACGTTGCTGGGCAGGCAAGACTTCGACAAACTCGCCGAACTGACCGGACATGAAGCTCCAGCCGCGTTGCAGATGACGTTGCAGGGAATGCGATTTGTACTGGGTGACGACTGAGATACGGCGAATGCCTGAATTGATACAGTTGGACATGGGAAAATCGATGATTCTGAATTTGCCGCCGAATGGCACTGCCGGTTTGGCACGCCAGTCGGTCAGCGCCTTTAATCGCGAACCGCGCCCGCCGGCCAGCACCATGGCGACCGTGTTGGCTGTCAGCTTACTGATGTTACGCTCCATTTGCGGACCCATTTGATCCTCATTACTTGGAACCATGATTATCTCCTTTACCCTCGCTGGATTTTGAAGCGCATCCTAGCAGCAAGCGGCATGATTCGCCATGTCGTTTTAAGATGGTTTTAAG
>CAYUBK010000230.1:0-2688 GCA_964442955.1 uncultured Zetaproteobacteria bacterium
GTTTTTGATGGTGTTCAGCTTTACGCCGCACGCTTCTGCGGCCTCACCTGTAGTTAAATACATACCGTCCCCCCTTTGTGTAAGAATTAACCAAAATTTTTAGCAAACTATCTAGGCTTTTTATCATTACAAGCATTTTATATGCCAATTACGATATTTACACTTTATATATTAATTGGATGGATTCTGGTTGGAACAATCGCCTGGCGGGAGTAGAATTCGCAGGCAATTGCATGGAGTCTCTGATGTTCTTAATCGGTTTCAGAAACTTTCCCATGCAACTCTGCGGAGAACCCGCCTTACTGGATGTATGTTATGAACAATAAAAGTGACGATGATATTCCGCAGGACTTTTTGGCGGCGATGAATTTACAGGCGACTTCTCCCGACCCTTGCATACTGGTTGTTTTCGGCGCATCTGGCGATTTGACCAAACGATTGCTTATTCCATCGCTGTTTAATCTCTATTGCGACGACCTGCTGCCGGATCCATTTGTGATTCTTGGCATGGCCATGGATGATTTCAGTACCGATTCATTTCGTGAGAAAATGAGTGCTGATGTGCATGAATTTTCGAAACGGGATGATTTTGATGATGCTGTATGGGGTGAGTTTTGCGATAAGATTCATTACCTGAAAGGGCGTTTTGATGATGCCGGAGCATTCCGGCAATTGAAGTCATTTCTGCAGGCGCTGGATGGGCGTCATGATATCGGCGGCAGCGTGTTGTTTTATATGGCTACGCCGCCATCGGTATTCGGCATGATTTCTGCCGGCTTGCAGTCGGTCGGTTTGAATGATGAGGTCGGGGGCTGGCGTCGTATTATTGTTGAAAAACCATTTGGCACCGATCTGGCATCAGCGCAGGAATTGAACCGTGAAATTCTTACCTACTGGCAAGAGAATCAGGTGTATCGAATCGACCATTATCTGGGTAAGGAAACCGTGCAGAATATACTCGCCTTCCGCTTTGCCAATGGCATGTTTGAGCCGCTGTGGAACCGAACCCATATCGATCATATCCAGATTACCGCCACCGAGCAGGTGGGGGTTGAATGGCGCGGTGGTTATTATGATAAATCCGGTGTGATCCGTGATATGATTCAGAATCATCTGTTTCAGATTATGTCTTACCTGTGTATGGAGCCGCCAACATCATTTGATGCCGAAGCGATTCGAAATGAAAAGTATAAGCTACTCAGTGCAATTCGTGTCATAAAACCGGAAGACGTCAGTAAACATGCTGTGCGTGGTCAGTATGATGTGGGGCTGCTGCCCGATGGTTCAGAAGCCAAAGCTTATCGTCAGGAACATGCAGTAGACCCGGAATCCAATACTGAAACGTTTGCCGCGCTGAAGTTGCGTATTGATAACTGGCGATGGCATGGCGTACCTGTATTTCTGCGCTCAGGCAAGGCGACACGCAGCAAGTCGACCGAGATTGTCGTGCAGTTTAGGCGCGCTCCGGAATTTACTTTCAGAGGCACGCCTGCTGCCACACAACTGGAAGCCAATCAGCTTATTTTTCATATCCAGCCCAATGAGGGCATAGAGCTGCGCTTTTTGGCCAAGCGTCCGGGTCCTGGCATCCAGATGCGTAAGGTGAATATGCATTTTGAATATGATGAAGCCTTTTTATCTCATCCCGGCACGGGTTATGAGACGATGCTGCATGATTGTATGCACGGCGATGCCTCGTTGTTTTCACGTTCGGATCTGGTGGAGACAGCATGGCGTATTGTGCAACCTGTTCAGGAAGCATGGCGTAGTGAAAAGGCAAAGGACTTTCCCAACTACCCATTTGGCTCATGGGGGCCAAAAGCCGCCTTTGATTTGCTGGCGCCGAAGCATCGGCGCTGGCTGGCTCGCACGCCGAAGACAGCGCTGGAGCGTGTACCGATGTTTGAGGGAAGTGGTGACACCATGTTGCACGCATTTGCCATGATGCTCAAACCGGTCGTTTTCAATGCCGGAGATGATATTGTCACTTACGGTAGTGAAGGGAATGAATTTTTCATCATCGAAACCGGCTGTGTTGAAGTCATCAAAAAAAGTGGTGAAACGGTTTCGACCCTGTGTGACGGTCAGGTGTTTGGGGAATTAAGCCTGTTAATGTCCAAAACACGCAGGGCGACTGTTCGCGCCAAAACCTATTGTGCTTTGTATATCATGGAAAAGAGCGATTTCTGCAAAGTGTTGATGGATCGTCCACAGTTTGCCGGTCGCCTGATGCAGACCGCGCGCGAGCGCTACAATGTTATCATTGATGCGCAGGAACTGATGGCGTTTGATGAAACTAAATAATTAACTTCGTAGAAAAGTTTTCACCGTACCCATGGACGGGCTCGCAAATTAAGAATAAAAGGAGAAAATAATGAAACTGGCAATGGTTGGATTGGGTCGCATGGGCGGCAATATGGTAAAACGGTTAATGCAAGGTGACCATGAAGTGGTGGCCTTCGATGTGGATGCTGCACCGGGCAAAGCGCTGGCGGCTGAATTTGATTCAGTCAGTGCAGCCACAGATTTAAAGGATGCGATCGCCCAGCTGCCGGCGCCGCGTGTGATCTGGGTGATGGTGCCGCACCAGTTTGTTGATGGCACCATTGCCGGATTGCTGGAGGCCGGTGTCGAGGCTGGCGATTTGATTATCGATGGCGGTAATTCCAATTATAAAGAAGGCCAGCG
>CAYUBK010000231.1:0-2651 GCA_964442955.1 uncultured Zetaproteobacteria bacterium
ACGGCAGAACAGTCAGCTGACAAAGTAGCCACTGTGCCGGGAATGGTGCAGCCATCGATGAATGTGGCGCCGGGGCTGGGGACATTGGCTCAGCCATCGTTACAAAGAACCGGCCTGCTTACTGTTCAGCGTCAGGCTTCGTTGCCGGAGCAGGTGCTGTTTGAGGATGATCTGGCGCGTGATCCGCGCATCATCCGCATGACACTGAGACAGATAAACAGGGGTGAGCAACAGTATCGCCTGCAGCTGAAAGGCCAGGATGACCGCTGGTTGTCTGATTGGTTCAGGCAAAGGGGGCTGGTTCTTACGCAGTCAGTTGAAGGCTGGGTGGCGCACTAGTGCTCGAAAGTAACAACGGCGAAGACCCGGCTATACAGGCTAAAACATAAGATATGTTGCGGGTGGAGCACGAACAACAATGATGCAGGATCGAATCCTTAACATCCCCAATATCCTGACGCTGGCGCGGATTATTATCACGCCATTTATTGTCTATGCGATTATCAAACATGAACCGGCGATGGCGCTGATCCTGATGGGAGTTGCCGGCATTACCGATATGCTGGACGGCGCCATTGCCCGCTATTTCGATCAGCGCAGCACGGTCGGTGCAATCATGGACCCGCTTGCCGACAAACTGATGCTGATCAGTACCATTGTATCGCTGTACTTGATTGAGCAATTGCCTGCATTCCTGTTTCTGGCCGTGGTCTTCCGCGATATGATTATCGTTGTCGGCGCGATTGCCTATGAAATGGTGACCCACAAACTGGAAATGCAACCGACCATTTCTTCCAAAATCACCACGTTTCTACAGATTATGCTGGTACTGGCTGTGCTTTCAAATCTGGCATGGCAATGGCCGGGAGACGCCATACTACAATCGGTTGTCTGGCTGACATTCGCGTTTACCTGCATTTCCGGCCTTCAATATATGGTTGTCTGGATGCGCAAGGCTGTCACAGCAGAAGATCGATAATGAACGCGAAAACCTGATGGGTGGAAAAAACCAGCTGCGGCTACAAATGGATTTGCCGCCTGCCTATGATTACGGCGCATGGATCAGGCATGCCGGTGTGGAAGAAGCGTGTAACCGGCTGGCGCTGTGGAGCATGCATGGCGGCGCAATCTGGCTGGCTTCGGATGATGTGGCGGGGAAAAGTCATCTATTGCGCACATTCGCCGCTGATCAGGCTTCTGTCGCCATGCTGGAAGTGCCCGCTGAAACCGGCGTGCAGACCAGCATTTCCAGTGGCGCGCTTGCACAGCAATGGATGGAGTCGTTACAGGGGCATGTGCATTGGCTGATTGACGTGCAGGCTGGCGCTATGACACAATCTACAGCGCATGCCCTGTTTCACCTGTTGGAGCGAAGGCGTGATTTACAATGTTCCGTTGTCATTGCATGGCGCGGCGATCCGGGCACATTGCCTCCGGAACTGTCATCACGTTTTTTGGCGATGGAAAAAATCGAAATGACTCCACCTGCAGATGATGATGTGCTTCTTAACGTATTGCGCTCCAGCGCCGGGAGGTTGCAGTGGGATATTCGCGAGCAGGTTTTGCAGGCCATGCTGACCTATTTGCCCAGAAGGCTGGATGTGCTGGTATCCGCCCTGCATGCACTGGAGATTCTATCGTTTGAACAAAAACACAAACCGGGCCCGGCCTGGGTCAAACAGCAACTGGTGCGTATTGCCGAGCAGCTTCACCCATCACTGCTATAACCCACTATAAACAGAAAAATCGAACCGCGAATAACCCAGGCACCTTCTCTGCCGCAAGCGGCAGTCACCTCGTAGACACGAATTCACACGAATCATTTCTCTGGAGTCATGCATATTATTTCTCAAAGTCATTACCGTTCAGAGAACTCAGGTACTATCAAAACAACGAACCCACCATACAGCGTCATTCCCGCGAAGGCGTGGGGCGGGAATCCAGTGTGCGTATGCTGGTGATGTGTTCGACCTAAATCGGCCAAATGTAGTCATTCATCATCTTCATCTAACCCCATAATGTTTGCTACTGGAGTTAGAACTGCAGCAATTGGGTCTCTATCATTTGACAGATTTCCTGTTTCGACTCGATCAGAATGAGAAAGTCTTTCCTCTCCTTCTTTGCTGTCAACTTCTTCAATCTCCATCCCATCCAATAGTTTTGGGCTAAGTAAAAAATAATACTTGTTGTTGGCTACGATCTTCTTCTCAATTTTATTTTCTTCATTCCAACGGCCAAAAATGACATCTGGAACCATCAAGCCAAAGGTATATTTCCCCTCTTTCAATCTGAAGCGGACGTAATCAGTTGAAAAGAGTCCCGCAATTTTCTTTCCGTTTACTGTTGGGTAGAGACGTATTCCAGAACCAACAAAGTTATAGTTCCGCATAATTGATATTTCAGAAGTTGCTTCACCATCAAGCTTAGGCATTGCACGGATTTCCCCCATTTTAGGAGCACAGCCAGATGCAAAAAGCAGAGTCGTAATAATAAGTATAAATTTCTTCATCATTTCTCCAGTTTCAAGGAAAATAGCGAATAGTCTGAATGTCGGCTTTGGGTCGAAAGCAGACATTAGGTTCAGTAAGGTGGGCAGTCATAAATCGGACTCATGAATTAGGGTGATTTGTGAAAGACTAGGGACAGTTAAA
>CAYUBK010000232.1:0-2585 GCA_964442955.1 uncultured Zetaproteobacteria bacterium
CGATGCCCTGCTGCGCAATCGCCGCCTTGTTGTCACCTATGTTCCACGCGGGCAGCAAGGCGGGAAGGAGTACGAACTCAATCCGCTCGGATTGGTGTTCAAGGATGGCATCACCTATCTGGTCTGCTCCATGTGGGATTACCCCGATATTCGCCTGCTGACGCTGCACCGGATGCAGGAGGCGCAGGTGCTGGATAAACCCGTCAGCATCCCTGACGGGTTCAGTCTGGATGACTATATTGCTTCCGGTGAACTTCATTTTTCCGTAGGCGGAACCGTCCAACTCAAAGCATTATTTTCAGCCGATTCCGCTTTTCATCTGGATGAACGCCCGCTGTCAAAAGATCAAACGGTCTCGGAACAAACTGATGGCCGTATGCTGGTCACAGCTACCGTGCAAGACACATCCGAACTCCGCTGGTGGTTGCTGGGATTTGGGGACAGAGTGGAAGTGCTGGAGCCATCTGCATTGAGAAATATCTTCGTGGAAATTGTATCGAACATGTCCGGTGCGTATTCACAATAGGGGTAACGCCTACCCATTCAAATGGCAATATGGAGCCATTTGTTTTGCTCTATCCGGCCTGAGAGGATGACCAATCTTTTAAGTGGGCAATATGCCTGTCAGATCTTGCACTGGCTAAATATTTTTCATCGGCAGTGACAAATATCCCGTCACTGATCACAGCCAGTGCATGATATGCCGCATCGTAGAAAGTCACACGGTGTGCGGAGACCAGTTGCAGGATGGCAGTCTGCCATCGCTGATCAGGCGTTGCGGTATCAAATCCCATCGCCAGTAATCCGGACAGTAAATCCTCCGTTTCATCAGGGTATTTGCGACTTAGTGTATTTCCCACCTCAAAGTACCAGAGTTCCGGAACCAACAGCGTTATTTTTCTAGCCACAAAGGCATCACGTATGGAAAGCGCCTGTTCAACACACGTTTCGCCTTCAGCCGGTAGCACCCATTTTAACAGGACAGAGGCATCCGGTATGAATAAGCCTGGATTATTCATCAATGATGCTCTCTGTCTTCCCGAATCCAGTCCTCGGCATGGCCTGTAATGGGTGTCATGCGCGCCCGGATTCTGTCCAGATGAACCACTGCCTGCCTGCGGCGAAACGCAGCCAGCTCATGGTTTACAGCAAGGTTCACAAACCGGCTGCGCTCTCCCTTGGGGACAGCCTGCAACCCATCCCAAATCTCATCTTCAAGAATAAAATTAGCCCGATGCGACATCAACGCCTCCTTACTCAACATCAATGTGTATGAATTATACACATGCTAGAAGTGTATGCAAAGGAATTACAGTCTTTTCCAACTGCAATGCATTCTAACCAGTTATCACAGATGCCGCGCATATCACAATCTCAATCTGGTTGATATTGGTGTCTGCATACGACACTGAATGTCGTGTGCGTGGTGTATACTTTCGTGCAACAAAGGCGCAGAAAAACCAAAGAGCATAGGAGATTGATGATGAACATTCATGAAAAAATAAAAACCGCATATGGGCAATGGTCGGCACATGACATTGCGAAAGAAATGGGTTACGGAAAGAAGAAAATAAGCAAAGGTGCAGACAGGGTTGAGAAGATCGTCAATGATCCAAACCTTGGCTTGGCAGGTGGAGATTATGATGGTTTGTTTAGTTCTACCGCATTCATTCAGAAACTCATGCAGGTTATGGGCATAGATGATGACGAATGTCAAAGAGACATTGAAGATATTCAGAATGCCACCCGTGACGCGCAATTTGGTTATCAGCCATGGATATTCGTCGAGACAGACTTTAAATATGTATCACAACCGATTTTTGCCCTCGCTTTCCTGGAAGGAAAACGCCGAATCAAAATAGGAAAAGATATTAAACGATTGCCAAGAGATAAGCAGATTACACGTTTATCGGGCGAGATAAGATCGCATCAGAAATCTCTGAAAAAAACAGGTGGAAAAATCGGGATGTGGGGAATACCAAAAAAATATATCTGCCATATCGGAGAGAATGATGTTATCGAAATGACAACGGATGGAGAAGTTATTTCAGAAATCAAACATGCTGTATTGCATGGTGGAGCGACCCTTTCACTGCGTTGAATGTATTCTGTGACGATCGGTTCTCCTGTGACCATCAATGCGCATGAATCGGTTTCCTGTATCAAGGGAACGGCTGCATTCTTTATTTGCCCACATGGAGAGATTCTATTTGTCGGCGGCAACCACATCGGTCTGGTCATCAAACACCCTGCACGATTCGGACTCGATCTGCATGTGATTGAAGAACGATACAAGATGCACAATGAACGGTTATACACAGAGGGAAAAGCCAGAGCTGAAATTCTTCTTGAACTGGTACGTAACGGCTGGATTCGCCTGCGCCGCTATCCCAATCAATATTGGGATGTAACGGTTAAAACATGGTCGCCCGACACGATGCGGCGCTTGCGTAATTGGTCAGAAAGGATGGTTACCGGTATTGGAGATATGCGCGAGGCAGATCATTTCATACCAATCAGAATCACCCCGATCACCAATGGAGAAACCGTACAATGGGTCACTTTCAAGCAGTTGAAGGCATAAC
>CAYUBK010000233.1:0-2504 GCA_964442955.1 uncultured Zetaproteobacteria bacterium
TCATTTTGCAAGGCGATTTCCATCGAAAAATAAGCGATACGTTGCGTGCGTGTGAATTGATTAAGGTCGGTCATAACAGCTCTCCTACCTGGATTCTACTTTATTGTTGTGGCGGCGAGACGAACGTGAAGCAAACATATTATAAAGCGGCGCCCAGATCAGGGTATATACCAGCCGTAACCATAGGACTCGATCAAACCGATAAAAAGCTGCCCCAGTTGATACCAACGAATCCCGGCAACAGCTTCTGCCAGACTGAATACATGGCGTGATCAGTAAACAGCAGCGCACCTAAACCTTCCATTATTCCGTCGAAATATTTTCATTATAAAGCGTTCCGTTTGTATGCTCATCAAGCGTATAACCCAGCTCCTGCATAACCTTGGGTACTTCCGATGGCTGAAAGTCAGGCGTTACATTTAATAGCAGTTTTCCAGTCTTGAAGTTGGCTCGGGCATCGAAAACGCCTTCCAGTCTCAGTAACCGCTTGCGTATCGTGCCTTCGCAACCCGAACATTTCATATCTTTTATTTTCATGAATATTTCTCTCATGATCTGACCTCCATCATCAAAACACTCTTATCAGGGTGGTAACATGTTGAACCATCGTTTTCTCCTTACCCCTTAGCCGGTGGTTTATTGCAACATGCAGCATCGCCTGAAGCCAAATTGTCCAGTTCATTTTCTTCCGTGTAGTGTATCCAGCCGCGCTTGAGACGTTCCGCCCAGCCAGCTCCCATAGATGCTCCTGCCTTCTCCAGCGTTGCTTCAATTTGCCCGGCATTGAGTTCAAGCAGGTTGTAATCAATCTCCACCCTGTTTCCTGCAATACTGACGTTGCGCACGCTCATAAGTTGGTTTAACGCCAGCATCAAATCCTCACGTCTCATGCCAACCAAAGGCTGTTCAAGTGTAAATTTTCGCCGCTTGATAATCTGCCGACCCGTTTTTGCCAGTGATTGCTTCCCGACATACAGCTTCGGACGAGCCAGAAAATTCTCACGGCACTGCTGCATGCAAAAGTGATATTCAATACCCAGATAGTCGGCACAAATCGCCGAATCGGTCGTACCCATTCCGCACACCGGGCATTTCACCTGTTCCATATGCATAGCATCCACTTTATCCTCCTCTACAATCTGTTTCCGTCGGCTGGCAGGGCGTGCAGCCTATTGCTGTTTGTTATCCGGAAAGCTGATGCCGCCAAAATGCTTGGCGCCGTCGGCTGTCTTAAACAGTACCATCACTTGATGTTGCCCCTTGTGATCCAGGTTGTAGGCAGCCATATACCAGTCACCCATTTTCATCAGCATTTTCGATTCAGATTTTCCGTTCGGATGCATCGCTTTGGAATTGGCCACCAGGTCGGTCACAACCTTGCCGTCCTTTTCAAACTTGACCATCACATGATGGCTGCCACCCTGATCTTTGCCTGCCGGGGCTTTCATAATGTGGAAGCTGACCTTGTATCCATCAATATCCTTCTCGGTCAAAAAGCCACCCTTCATGTCCCCCATTGCACCATCCATGTGCATACCCATGCTGCAAGGATTATGCATACCATCATCCATGTGTCCGTGATCATGGGCCATCGCCGGTTGCGCAGCGGCTACGGCCATTATGCCTGCAAGAATTATCATTCTTTTTTTCATCGTATCCTCCTTCAGGATGCTTTATTTTTCGGTGATTCGGGGATTTTTCCGGTTTTATAAATGCTGTTCATAATCGACACTGTACGTGGCGAAGCCCAGGGAAATCCCCCTATAATTTTTTCCGCATACACACCACGCCGGTTGATGATGTAAGTCTCCGGATATTTGAATGTGCCCAGCCTCGGGCCAGCCACCTGCTTACCACCCTTGTCCCAGAAAATCGGAAACGGAATATGGTATTCCTTGATAAAAGCACGCACATCATCGGCATTGTTATCCACTGACAGGCCAATAACGGAAAATTTATTGGCCGGCAGCAGGCGGGAAAGGCGGATCAGATCCGGCATTTCCTTGATGCACGGCGGACACCATGTCGCCCAAACATTGAGGATAATCACCTTACCAGCGAACTGCGAATGGCTTTTGACCTGCTTGCCATCCAGCGTACTCATCTGAAATTCCGGCATGGCCTTGCCTTTGACTGGCAGGCCGCCGCCATCCTGCTGCTCCGCAGCAGAACAGGATGCCAGCAACGCTCCCAGTAGTGATAACCATAATAGCTTTTTCATGCGACTCACCAAAACCTAATACCTGTGAAATACAGTCGTGTTACCGTCTTTATCGAAAGCCAGCACGGTATAACCCTGCGGCTTCTGACCGACAGCCTGCATACCCGGTGATTTCATTGGCATACCCGGCGCAGTCAGGCCGACAATATCGGGGCGCTCCTTGAGCAAACGTTCGACATCGGCAGCAGGCACATGGCCTTCGATGACATAACCATCGACAATAGCGGTATGGCACGATGCCAGTTTTTCAGATACGCCGAATTTCGTCTTGATAGCATCCATA
>CAYUBK010000234.1:0-2502 GCA_964442955.1 uncultured Zetaproteobacteria bacterium
GTGAGGGGGAAGCTGTGAGGCGTGAGGGGCTAGGTGTGAGGGGTCAGGAGTGAGGCGTGCTCATCATGATTTGAAGGTTTGGCAGGAGGGTATGCGCCTTGTTGAGATCGTTTATCGGGAGACTTCCGAATTCCCTGATTGTGAGCGTTTTGGGCTGATTCCCCAGATGCAAAGGGCTGCTGTGTCGGTGCCAAGCAATATTGCGGAAGGCGCAGGCCGTGGTGGAGATAAAGAGTTTCTGAGATATCTTGCCATTGCTCGCGGCTCGCTGTGTGAGTTGGAGACACAGTTTAGGATTGCCCGGCGACTTGGCTATATTTCAGAATTGGAGAACATAATAAACCACATGGATATGCTATTTGGATTAATCGGCGGCTTGATGAATTCCCTGCGCAAAAGAGGTGAAGCATGACCCACGCCTCACCCCTCACCCCTGATGAGGTGAATGGCAAAGCCAGAGAATATACCCTAGGGGACTCCTCACATATCACAACCCGTTTCGCACCGTCTCCGACCGGCTTGTTGCATCTGGGCAATGTGCGTACGGCATTGCTCAACTGGCTCTATGCCAGGAAACATGGCGGTCGTTTTCTGTTGCGTTTTGAAGATACCGATCAGGGTCGTTCCGAGCAGCAATATATTGATGCAATTAAAGATGACTTAATTTGGCTGGGATTAAACTGGGATGATGATGTGCTGTTTCAATCCGAACATGCCCACAATCATGCCGAGGCGCTGGAGAAGCTGGCCGAACAGGGTCTGGCTTACCGCTGCTTTTGTTCCGAAACCCAATTGAATCTGGATCGTAAACTGGCTACCTCGCGGGGGCTTCCGCCACGATATAATGGCCGTTGCCGAGATCTGGACAGTGCCGAATCATCTCGCAGGGCAGAGTCCGAACCGTTTGTCTGGCGTTTGAAGGTGCATGCCGATGACGGCGACGTGATAGTGCCCGACCTGTTGCACGGCGATATAACCTTCGCCCTGCGCGATCTCGACGATCCTGTCGTGGTTCGATCCGATGGTTCGTTTACCTTTCTGCTCCCCAATGCTGTGGATGACGCCATTGATGGCATCACCCACGCCGTGCGCGGCGATGATCATTTAACCAATTCCGCCTATCAGGTATGGATGTTGCAACGGCTCGGATATCAGCCACCGCATTATTTGCATCATGGTTTATTGCTGGGTGAAAACGGGGCAAAACTATCCAAACGCAGCGGCAGTCATAGTGTGGCCGAGCTGCGTGAAGATGGTTTGTTGCCAGGCGCATTGGTTCAGGCCATGGCTCGGCTTGGGCATCCGAATATGCCGGAGCAGGCGCATGCCATCGATGAGCTGATTGCAGCGATTGAAGTCGAACATGTGTCCACTTCATCGGTGCGCTGGCTGGATGAAGAAATGTGGCGCTGGCATACCCGTTTGTTGCATGAACTGGATATCGAAACCTTGCTGCCCATGATTCAGCCGTTTGTGCCAGCAGCCTCGCCTGAGCGTTTGACTGCGTTCGCGGCGCTGATTGGCAAGAATATCGAGCGCGCCGGCGATGCCGCGCATTATGCGCGATTGCTCGATGTGGATGCGCCGCTGGATGCGGATGCATTGGCTGTTGTGCGTGAGGCGGGAGCGGATTTTTATCAGGCGGCGCTGGATGCATGGAACGGTATGAACGAGCCGGACTGGAAAATATGGGCTGGCTTGGTCAAAGAAAAAACGGGTTGCAAGGGGCGCGGGCTGTTTATGCCGCTGCGCGTGGCGCTCAGTGGTGCGCAGCACGGGCCGGAAATGTCCGCTGTGGTGGCGTTTCTGTGTGATGATAGTGCTGCTGTGGCGATCAGGCTGGAACATGCGAAAGGATTGGCAGAATCATGAGTTTGCACGTTTATAATTCGCTGCACAGAACAAAAGAATTATTTGAACCGATCACACCGGGCAAGGTTGGCATGTATGTCTGTGGCGTGACCGTTTACGACTATTGCCATGTCGGCCATGCGCGTGTGATGGTGGTATTCGATATCATCAATCGCTGGCTGCAACAATTGGGTTACGATGTTGATTATGTGCGCAATTTCACCGATGTGGACGATAAGATCATCCAGCGCGCGACCGAACGCGGTGTTGCGATTGACGTGTTGACCAAGGAAATGATTGCCGCATTCGATGAGGATATCGGCGCTTTGGGTTGTCTGCATCCGCGCCATGAACCGCGCGCCACCGCGCATATGCCCGAAATGATTGCCATGATTGAAGCGCTGGTCGAGCAGGAGCGCGCCTATGTATCGGGTTCCGGCGATGTGCTCTATGCCGTGCGTACATTTGATGGCTACGGGCAGCTTTCGGGCAAAAATATTGATGAGCTGGAGTCTGGCAGCCGTGTGGATGTGGACGATAGCAAACGCGATCCGCTTGATTTCGTGCTGTGGAAAATGGCCAAAGCAGGGGAACCTGCCTGGGATTCGCCGTGGGGCGCAGGCAGGCCGGGCTGGCATATCGAATGTTCGG
>CAYUBK010000235.1:0-2460 GCA_964442955.1 uncultured Zetaproteobacteria bacterium
TGTGGTATTTTTCATTTATTTTCTCCTGTCGTTTTATATGAAATCAATTGCCCGGAAATATGTTTCAACGTTTTGATCGTAGCTGATTTGTCCGCATCGGAAATATCGTTGAGTAATTCCTGCTGAAAGTCGCTAACCAGCGGCGTAAGAATAGCCAATGCCTGTTCACCGGTTTCAGTCAGGCTGATACGAAAATAACGGCGATCATTCGGATCAGGGTTTCGTTCTACCAACTGCTTTTTTACCAATCCGTCGATACGCCGGGTCATGGTCGTTTTATCGCGCATCATCGCTGCCGCAATCTCAACCTGCGTCATTGTCCCCCGCTTAGATAACCGGAATAAAATTCCGAAATCCTGTGCCGATAGCGGATAACCCCGACTTGCAAAACGACTGGAAATTTCTTCTGTCATCAAGAACGCAGTCCGATTCACATGCATGCCGATGGCCTGATCCAATTGAAAATCATATTTAGATTCGTTCATCATTCACTCCTAATGTGCGAATCATAGCCATATAGTTGTATAATGCAACTATTGCATATTGCAATCGACTAACCGCACTATGAATTAGAGAAGCCATGACTGTATTTTGTCTATTGCCGGGATGCCGCCTGCATGCACCGCCTTGCCATCGATAACCACGCCGGGCGTGGACATCACGCCGGCGGCTACTATTTCTACAATATCTTCGATTTTCTCCAGTTCTATTTCCACCCCTTGTTCATCCGCCATGCGGCGGATCATCTCAATCGTGGTTTTACAACTGGCACAACCTGTACCCAATACTTTGATATGTTTCATTTCACACTCCTTTATTTATGATAAATTAAAGCACTGCGTTAAATACAAATCCAACCAATAGAATCCCGCTAAAGACCACGCCAACAAACACGGTAATCAGACGCAGCTTCAATACCTTGCGCAGAATCACCATTTCAGGGAAAGAGAGCGCGATCACGCTCATCATAAATGCCAGCACCGTGCCGAGTGCTGTACCTTTGGCGAGCAGCGCTTCAACAATCGGGATAATGCCGGCCGCATTGGAGTACATCGGTACGCCAATAAAAATCGCTGCGGGCACCGACCACCATGATGTATCCTTGCCCATCAACCCCGCCATGAAATCCTGCGGCACATAGCCGTGGATACCGGCGCCAATGGCAACACCTGCCACCACATAGAGCCATACCCGCCCGACAATATCGTGTACCGACTGAAGGCCTGCCTGCAAACGATCCGCCATGGATAAACGCTCGGGCTTGAAGTCCGGGTCGCCCCCGTTTGGATCAATCCTGGCCATATCACGCACCCAGTCCTCCAGGTATGCTTCCATATGCAATCGACCGATCACCCATCCGGAAACAATCGCAATTGATAAACCAAGTGCCAGGTAGAGCAGCGCCACCTTCCAGCCAACCAGTGCAAACAGCAGCGTCAGAGCGACCTCATTGACCATTGGGGCGGCAATCAGAAATGAAAATGTAATCCCCAGTGGCACACCCGCCTGCACAAAGCCGATAAACAGGGGAACAGCAGAACAGGAGCAGAACGGCGTAACGATACCGAGCGTTGCGGACATGATATTGCCAACTCCCTCATGCTTGCCGGCCAGCATGGCGCGGGTGCGCTCGGGGGTGAACCATGAATTGATCATACCCATCACCATCACGACAGCGGTAAGCAACATCAACACCTTGGGCGCTTCAAACACCAGAAAGCGCAGGGTATCTGCAAGATGACTATGCTGCTCCAATGGCAGCGCTGCAATGGCCATTGCAGCAAAACCGGCCAGATTTACATAGGTCAGCACCCACAACAGCGTAGCTGCCAACAGGAATAATAACGGATTAGATTTGGGTATAATCCTTAAACCATCCATCCCCGTTACATGCTGATTCTGATCTGCTGCATTCGCCATGCCTTCACCTCATACTTTACTCACTTCACTATAGAAGACGCATGACGTGGCAAAAGGATGTAATTTAGTAAATATCCCCCGGCAAAGCCGGGGGCTTTAATTTGTGAGCCCCTGAAAGGGGCTATACCAATTGCAATTGATCGACTCGGCGATCTTCTGCTTCCTGGTGGCGTATATATTCTCGAATCCCCTGCTCATCGCGACCCACTGTTGAAACAAAATAGCCTCTTGCCCAAAAGTGCTGCCCAACATAATTCTGCTTCCGTCCTGCATATGTGCGCGCAATGTGAATTGCGCTTTTGCCTTTGATAAAACCTATAACCTGCGATACCGCATGTTTCGGGGGGATTGATATCATTATATGCACATGATCTGACATCAAATGCCCTTTCTCAATCGTACAATCCTTTTGTTTCGCCAGTCGGTGAAATGTTTCTCCTAGTTCTTTCCATATCTGGCCGAATATTGCTTTCTTCCTATACTTCGGGATAAACACGATATGGTACTTACACTCCCACCTCGTGTGATTTATACTTTGCA
>CAYUBK010000236.1:0-2421 GCA_964442955.1 uncultured Zetaproteobacteria bacterium
TTAAGTCAATCAGGTGAACGAACATGTAATGCAGTAATCATACCAAAACATTGTGCAACGCTTGGAACTTGCTTTGCGACTGTTTATAAAAACCTTGGCGATCTAATTGGGAATGCTTCTTTTTATAATTCAATTCCTTTGGACTTCTATATCAAATCAACTGGAAAAGCCGATATGCGTGGCGATTTGGTTAGCTTCGTTCCGTTGTTGGATAAAATGCCTACTGGGGCAAATGTGCGTTCTTTGTTGCTTAACTGCCTCACTATCCACTACGCCGACCTCTGGTGTGATTGCTGGCAGGATGATTTCACCGCCGAACAATGGACAAAATCCGACCCACGCCTGCCCAATGCCTTTTTCCACAACCTCACCCCCGAATGGCAACGTGATTGCGCTCTCCGCACGGATTATACCCGCCGCCAAGCATTGGTGGAGATTGATGTGCTGGCATCCCTGGCTCTCGGGCTGACGCTGGAAGAACTGCTTACCATCTACCGCGTCCAGTTCCCCGTCATGCGCCAATACGAAGCCGACACCTTCTACGATGCCCATGGTCGCATCGTCTTCACCGCCTCCAAAGGCTTAATAGGCGTTGGCCTTCCCCGCAAAGCCGCCAGAGGCGATACTCCCTGCATTCTCCGCGCCCCTGACGGCACAGAAGAATCCAGCCCCCTCGGCTGGGAAGACATCCGCGACCTACCTACCGGATACGAAATTATCCGAACCGTCATGGATGACACCCTCCCCGGTGGCCCCAGAGAAAAACAGATCACTTACACCGCCCCCTTCGACCGCTGCAACCGCGAAGATGATTATCGAACAGCGTGGGCAGTGTTTGAGGAGAAGATTGTTTCAAATCAAAATTACTCCAATATTGAACAGGATCAGTGTTTGGACGATGGCATGGAACTTGGAAAAGAAGATCTGAATGAATAATTTGGAGCCTATGAATCAACCTGAACGATCTCAGCGAAGCCGCATGAGGATGCTGATGACGGGCAATCATATAATATGTCACTGGATTCTGGATGACTAGCCCCACACCCCCAGCTGAGGGGGAACGCCGAGCGGCCCGAGGATATACTGCTCAGTATCGAATTGCAGGCAGACTCATCTATGATGCACTCCTAGCTGGAGAGCTCGAATGGATTCGAGTTGCTGATCCGGATGCAGGACGTGTTGATGACATTCAAATTGCATATCCCGGAAGGCTGGATGCTTATCAGGTGAAATGGAGCGAGTTTGTTGAAAGCATAACATTCAAAGGACTGTTGAAAGGAACAAAGTCTGGCAAGACGGTTCACCCATCCCTAATTCATCAATTGTCTGATGGGTGGAGTCGATTAAAAAAATCAAACCCTGACCGCGAAGTAAGAGTTCACTTGTTGTCCAGATCGATGCCATCCACGAACGATTCCCCAGGGTGTTCTCCAATTCTAAAAGCTCGACGACATTTTCAGGCATTTCTACTCGATTGTTGGTCGGTGAGAAAAGTCTGGGCGGATACTGAATATCTTGATTCGATTCCTGATGGGTGGGGGAACGCTATAGATGAAATGCAACTAGCCAGTTTCCTCGATAATCCAGCGTTTTATGAATTCATTAAAATATGTGAGTTTAATTTTGAGCAAGATGGCTGCTCCAATGACCTTTCATATAGCAATAGCCGCCGGAACAAAGATATTGATTCTATTGCCGATTATCTGTGGAAACTGATTGGGAAGGAAAAGCACGTTGTTCAAATTGAGCGTGACGAATTATTGGCTCGACTTGGTTGGGAGAAGCGGTTTGATTTTCGTTTCAAGCACGACTTCTATGTGGATGAGGTTCTCTACCAGCCAATTCAATCGACTATTGATGAATTGGATAAAAGCATATCCATGCATTTGCAGGGATATGTTGCAATGTTGGGTACACCTGGCTCAGGTAAGTCGACGACCCTGACGCAGAGTTACCGATACAAATCAGGCTTCCGGGTAATTCGCTATTATGCCTTTGTGAGAGATGATACTGCGCCCCAGCGTGGCGAAGCCCAGAACTTCCTACATGACTTGGTTCTGGCTTTATGGCGAGAGGGTTTCAGAGGAAAGAGTGGTGTTAGTTTTCCTGAAAACAGACAGGAACTTCTTGAGGTGCTGGGGTCTCAATTAGGCCAACTGAGTGAGGATTGGACAACAAACAAGACCAGAACCCTTGTTCTCATTGATGGTCTTGATCACATTGAAAGAGAGCAAAATCCAGAACGCTCTTTAATTACTGACTTACCACTTCCCGATCAAATTCCCGATGGAGTAATTTTTCTCTTGGGAAGCCAGAAAATAGAATTAGAGGGGATCAATCCACGAATATCAGAGCACTTGAAAGCGGCTGGTCGCACTTTAACCATAGCTCCGCTTGCACGGACAGCAATACATAAAATGA
>CAYUBK010000237.1:0-2402 GCA_964442955.1 uncultured Zetaproteobacteria bacterium
ATCTGCAACGAAGCCACGACGCGAGCGCTGTCTGCATTACAATTGCAGTGGAAAGGTGCAGAGTCCTGAACTGTAAATGCGCATGGATTTGGCCTGACAAACACAAGGAAGATAATACATGAGTGAAAAAATACTGGTTACCGGTGGCGCCGGATATATCGGTTCTAACATTGCCGCCGCGCTGCTCCAACGGCCCGGCACAGATGTGCTCGTTGTCGATGATTTTTCATCCGGCGACTGGCGTAACCTGATTCATGTGGATTGCGAAATGCGCGCAACCGACTGCGATGATCCGGCCTTGCTGGAAGAAATCGCCGATGGCGCTTTCTCGGCCATTTTTCATGAAGCCGCCATTACCGATACCACTGTGATGGATCAGCGTCTGATGATTGAGGTCAACACCAATGCCTTCGCAGACCTGCTCGACGCCTGCCAGGTTTCAGGCACGCGCATGATTTATGCATCTTCTGCGGGAACCTATGGCAACTCCCCTGCCCCCAACTGCGTGGGCGCGGGTGAAGAACCGGAAAACATCTACGGCTTCTCCAAACTGGCTATGGATCGCATTGCCGCTCGCCACTATGAATCACAGTCTGCCCCGATTATCGGACTGCGTTATTTCAATGTGTACGGCCCGGGCGAAACGCATAAAAATGAAAAGGCCGGCAACAAAACCGCATCCATGATGCTGCAACTCTATGAACAGATAAAAGCCGGCAAGCAACCTCGGCTGTTCAAGTATGGCGAGCAGATGCGCGACTTTGTCTATATTCGTGACGTCATTGGCGCCAATCTGGCCGCGCTCGATGCGCCGCGATCCGGCGTATGCAATGTCGGTTCCGGACTGGCTCGTTCGTTCAATGATATTGTGAACATACTGGCCCAGGCATTGGACATTGATGTGGACATTGAATATTTTGATAACCCGTTCACATTCTACCAAAATCATACCGAGGCCGATCTTTCTCTGAGCAGCGAATTACTGAACTGGCAGCCCGAATGGACGTTGGAGAAAGGCTTAAGCGATTATATTTCACTACTTGAAAACGGCCATCGTGGTCCGGCGGAGACAGCTTGATGCTTCATCACATTTTCCTATCAGCCTTGCTGACACTAATACTGAGCGGCTGTTTGTATGAACCCATCCATCAGGGAAACCGACTCGATGGCAATAAGATTAACCTCATCAAGGAAGGTGACACGCAGTTCACCATTGAGCAAACTTTAGGTACACCTGCCCTACAATCTACACTGCACCCAAACCGCGTCACCTATTATGAAGAGTATGAAGATGAAGATTCGGGCGCTATGATTAAACGTGGCGTGGAAATCACATACGATGGCGCCAGACGCGCCACAGCAATTCGCCGTTTCGGATTTGAAACTGAAAAGCATGCCAAAGAAAATGAATAATAATTTCAGCCCGGAGCCTGTGTGGCCGCAGGTTTCATAAGCTTCTTATATTGGCAGACTAATCATATCCACATCAATTATGGTGGGTTAACATTATCTTACAGGAGGATAGAACATTTCACTTCATAATGAACTTGAACTCCTGGTAAAGGAAATGCACCTTATTTTCATTCTTGTCACCAATGATGAAGGCTTGGCTATGGTCGAGGCCGGAGCCGCACCTGACGATGAGTTTGCGCCCTACTCCTGCTCAGCTATGGAAACGGCACAGCAAATGGTTCACTCTGGCGACTTGGGGCAACTGATATGCAGCGCTCTGGTTTTGAAAGGCGGGCGCATGCTAATCATGCATGAAGCAAGGATTGACGGGCAACATATCTATTTATCCATTTTGTGCGACAAAGTACCAAATGGTATTCAACGCCTGATAAGGAAAATCGTGAAATGTATTTCAAAGGCCCTGCTGGGCAACAGTGATACGAGGTATGCAGTTGAGTAATTACAAACAAGCCTGTAAGCGAGAACTGGAGCACCTTCTTTCCAGAGAAGCTCATCTCAATGCTGCCTTACTATGTAGCGTGGACGGGTTGCCAGTAGCTTGTGCTACCAATACGGACATTGAGGCCGATGCCATTTCGGCCATGTGTTCATCCATGCTGTCACTGGGCGATGCGCTGGCTGTTCAGGGCGATGATGACACATGTATTCAGGTCGTAACCCAGTCGAGAAATCAAACGATTGCGCTGATTCATGCCGGTGAAGACATGCTACTGGCGCTAATGGGCGGCAGACAACTCAAACTGGGCATGCTGCTTGGGCATGCAAGAAAAGAAGTGGAAATCATTGTCGATCTGATGAATAAATCCCATCGGGAAGAGCAACATATCGAAGCAGAAAAACCTGTCGATGCCAGAAAACCCGCCCTGCTGGAGGAACTGGTCAACCGGGTCATCCAGGAAGCACAGGACAGATAAATAAATATGCAATGA
>CAYUBK010000238.1:0-2385 GCA_964442955.1 uncultured Zetaproteobacteria bacterium
CAACGCAACTTTCATTGGAAGAACACATGGCTTGCGGTATTGGCGGCTGCGCCGGTTGCGTGGTCAAAACACTGGAAGAGGACGGCGAGCATTATCGCCGTGTGTGCGTGGATGGACCTGTGTTTTCTGCCGACATCCTTCCCGGTTTCACCTGAATCCGGCGGCGGGCCTTCGCGATGCTGCACATTATCCAGATAACCGACTGCCATCTGTATGCTGATCCACAGGGAACGCTAAAGGGCGCAAACACCTTGAACAGCCTGAATGCGGTAGTGCGGGATTGCCGCCGGAGGTATCCAGCGCCTGATCTGGTACTGGTTACGGGGGATGTCTCGCATGACGGGTCAGCCGCCTCCTATCAGCAGTGCCGCGGTATTCTGGCTGACCTGGCTGTGCCGGTCATGTTCCTGCCCGGCAACCACGATGTTGTGTCTGCTATGCAACAATATCTGCCGAATGGAAATATCAGCAATGAGCGATGCCGACAGGTTAAAGGATGGAACATCATGATGCTCAATACCGCCATGCGCGGTGAAGAAGGCGGATTTCTTGCTGTGGATGAGTTGGCTTTTCTCGACGAGATGCTGCAAAACTGGCCGGATTACCCGGCGCTGGTTGCATTGCATCATCCCCCCGTGGTTGTTGGCAGCCGCTGGCTGGATGCCATTGGCCTCGTTAATGTTGAAGAATTCTTTGACGTGCTGGACCGTCATGCCCAAGTGCAGGGGGTTGTTTTTGGTCATATTCATCAAGTGTTTGAAATGCAAAGAAAGGGCGTGCATCTCATGGGAACGCCATCCACCTGTATTCAGTTCATGCCGAACGAAGATGATTTTGCACTGGATCATCAGAAGCCGGGTTATCGCCACCTGACATTGCATGCTGCCGGTCGGATTGATACAAATGTCATCCGTATCGCTTGAAACGATTGTTTCTGGCGGGCAAACCGGTGTGGACCGGGCTGCGCTGGATGCAGCGCTTTCGCTGGGGCTGAACTGTGGCGGCTGGTGTCCCGAGGGGCGCAGGGCCGAGGATGGCACGATTCCTGATTTCTATCCGCTGAAGGAAACACCAGACCGGGATTATGTCCAGCGTACGGAGTGGAATGTGCGGGATTCCGACGCAACGCTGATTTTGTGCCGCGGCAAGCCTTCAGGAGGCACAGCCATGACGGTGCAGTTTGCCAAAGCGGCTGGCAAGCCGGTTTATCTTGTTGACCTGGAGGCAACAGTGGACGAGCAGGGTGTTCGACGCTGGCTGGATGAACAACGGGTAGCCATACTCAATATTGCTGGCTCCCGGGAAAGCCAGCATCCCGGCATTTACCGCCAGACGTTTACGTTATTGCTGAATCTTTTGGTTCTCTAGACAGAGCTTCTTCCGCACGATTCAGTGCAGCTTCGTCATCCACATCAATCCAGAAAGTTCCGCTCACATCGAGGGTGGCAGCCTTGTTTTCCACCGCCAGCCGCATCACCGCCGCGCTTAACCCGCCTTCACCACCTGCTAAAGCATCGGACAGTGCAGCAAACAGGCCACGGGTGCAGAGGAAGGCGCCCGTATCAAAAGCATCAAAAACATTTATCCCCTTTCCGATGGCTGCAATATAACGGTCTTTGCGCCGTACGCGGGTCACGTCTTCCATGTCCACCAGCGGATTATCAAGATTACCATCCACTGCCAATATTAATCCGTCATCGGGCGGAGTGGCTTGTATCAGGCGGCGCAGCATCTCCGGATCGAATACATGGTCGCACATGACCAGTAGAAATGGGTCGTCCACAGCTGATTTTGCAGCCAGAGTTGAACTTCCGTTACCCTCCCTCCAGCCCTTATGGCGAATGATATATATATCGACATCAAGCCGACGCGCCAGATCGTCCGCGAATTTTGTGACTTCGTTTGCCCGGTAACCACAGACAAGCACAATGTGCCGGATTCCGGCAGCTATCAGGGTGTGAACATTACGCTCCAGCAAAGGGATCCCGAGCAGAGGGATCAGGGGTTTGGAGCCTCCCCGGTGTGCGAAGCGACCACCTTCTCCGGCAGCCAGAATGACAGCCGTGTTAGTCTTCGGTGCCTGATTCATGAATAATGAAAGCTAGAGGCGGGCGGCAAAGGTCTCCGGTTCTGCATCATCAGAATCAGCGGTGGTGTTCGCAGCCTGCTCTCCGGCGATAAATGCTTCGGTCATACGCCATGCAATCTCGTCCCCGTATTGTTTCGGCGGATGTTTCATGAAGAAGGCGGAGGGACCCTCCACGATACCAGCCAGATTACGGTCGCGAGCCAGTTTGCAACAGCGAACGGCGTCGATCACGACACCTGCCGAATTCGGGGAATCCTCCACGGAAAGGCGCATCTCCAGATGCATGGGCACATCGC
>CAYUBK010000239.1:0-2370 GCA_964442955.1 uncultured Zetaproteobacteria bacterium
TGATCAATCTGAAGCCCTTATCCGGGCCGGGTTTATCCCCGGCCCTTTTTATTGTTACCTTCGCCTGTCTATCAACATAAAAAACCATGAACATCAAAGCCATGAATATCAAAAGGAACAAATATGCAGATCAGCAGTGACTCCCGCACTTTATACGAACGCATCGGTGGTGAAGCCCCCTTGCGACAACTGGTGCAACGCTTTTACCATCACATGGATACACAGTCCGAAACCCAAACAATCCGCCGGATGCATGCGGATAGTCTGCAATCTGCCGAAGACAAGCTGTTCATGTTCCTCTCCGGCTGGATGGGCGGCCCTTCCCTTTTCATTGAGAAATTCGGTCATCCTCGTCTGCGCATGCGCCATAACCCCTTCGCCATCGGCGAATCCGAACGCGATCAATGGATGCTCTGCATGAAACATGCACTTGATGAGACAGTAGAAGATCAATCCCTGCGTGATGAACTCTATACTGCCCTATACGGCGTCGCCGACTTCATGCGCAATCAACCTGAATGATCTTGGGAAAAAAATACACTTCCCCCCGGCTACCCGATTAGCTGCTGATTTAATGAGTGCCTGATAATAAACCAGCAACACTTAAATCTTCGTCTATTTCTGGCCAGTGAATACCTTCACCATCACCAAGTAACTCCCAATTGGCTAGTTGTTGTTGAGTAGCTTGAGATAAGCGAGGAAACCAAACCAAAGGAGCCGAGATAGCACGCCCATCAAGCAGTTCAACAATCAAATTTACATCAGTACACTTAATAGTCTGAACTTGAGGATGTAATTCAATTGCTAAAGTATTCATTCCAAGCCTCCAAAAGAGCTTCTTTATTTTCAACAACAAGTTGCTGAAGTTTGCGTAATTCTTTTGGCGAAAAACGCGTAGAGCTGGCTAAAGTTACAGCCTTTAACCAAAATTTAGCGAGCATGTTTTCTCGCTGTATGTGGATATGTGCGGGTTCACCATTTTCATTGCTATAAAAAAAGAAACGAAAAGAACCAACTCTTAACACCGTAGGCATAGAGTGATTCTATTGAAACTTTTAAAACACTGCAAATGTTAAACAACTAACTTGGCAATATGTTTTAAAACACATTCAAAGCGAAAATTCGATAAAATGCAATGCGCAACTTGAGGATGCCTTAGTCTGCAATACAACGACTTCGAAAAATCAGGGGCAGTGCAAGCATTTCCTGAACTGGATTATGCTGCAGCGGGAAAACCTACCTTTTCGAGATTGACGGCTGGCCTGCCCACTCGAAAATCGGACATATCCATTTCAGGCGCTTCACCCATAATCCAGCGACTCATCATTTCGGCTGTGCCCGGAGCCAGCGCTACGCCATTGCGATAATGACCGGTGGCGACCCATAAACCGGGATGTCCGTCAACCGGTCCCAGATACGGCATACCATCCGGACTGCCCGGCCTGAACCCCATCCATTTCTGAACGATTTGTGCACCTTTCAAGCCCGGTGTGATGCGATACGTGGCATCCAGCAAGTGATCCACGACCGCATCTGTGTTGCCCGTTTGGAATCCGACCCGCTCCATGCTCGCACCGACCAGAATATGACCATCCACTCGCGGCACCATGTAAGCATCATCGTGTTTAATAATATGATTCACCCGGCCCGGTTGATCCTTGAGCAATACAATCTGACCTTTGACCGGTTCCACCGGCAGATTAAAACCAAGCTGACGACCCAGTTCGCCACTCCAGCTACCCGCCGCCAGCAGCACGGCATCCGCCTCGATTGTATCCCCGTTGGCGAGTTGAACTGCAATGATTTCGCCCTTCCCATTTTCTGCGACGCCCACGACTTCGGCTTGTTCACGAATAGGCACTTCACACAATTCCAGCGCTTTTTTGACGGCTGCCAGCAAACGTGGGTTACGCGCCTGCCCTACTTCCGGCCACAACAAGGAACCGCTTACCTGTTTGGAGATGGTCGGCTCATGGGCGATGGTTTGCGCCGCATCCAGCTCTTCCACCTTCCAGCCGAAGCGTTTGGACCATGCCAGCGCATCGTCCCGATGGTGGATACGATCATCCTCAAAAAACGGAATCAGCAATCCGCTGGTCAGCCACTGCATTGAGATGCCTGTCATTTCCAGCAGCATCTCATTGAGCGCCGGATATCGGGCCAGACTGTCATCAATCAGATGGGTAAAACCATCAGGATACAGCCACGGATGAATCGGGCACAAAATGCCCGCGCCTGCCCATGATGATTGCTGACCGGTCTTGCCCTTTTCCACGATTATCGGCATGGCCCCAAGCCGGTACAAATACAGCGCCGTCAAACAACCAATCACGCCCCCGCCAATCACCACCACTCGTTTTTTATCACCCT
>CAYUBK010000240.1:0-2336 GCA_964442955.1 uncultured Zetaproteobacteria bacterium
CATTAGTGATCACCGAAACCGAGCTGAAACTCATCGCCGCCGCCGCGATCATCGGTGACAATAAAATACCAAAAAAGGGATAGAGAACACCAGCAGCAATGGGGATGCCCACAGTATTATAAAAAAATGCAAAAAGCAAATTTTGGCGAATATTGCCCATGGTTGCCTTACTTAAACGACGTGCTTTGACTATCCCCATTAAATCCCCTTTTATCAGAGTAACCCCGGCACTTTCCATGGCTACATCAGTCCCCGTTCCCATGGCCACACCGACGTGTGCCTGAGCCAGCGCCGGCGCGTCATTGACACCATCGCCCGCCATCGCCACAATATCGCCCTGAGATTGAATAGCTTTCACCACTTCAGTTTTTTGTTCCGGTAATACTTCGGCATGAATTTTGTCAATACCCAGTTTACGGGCAACAGCTTCAGCAGTTGTGCGGCTGTCGCCGGTCAACATGACGACCTTGATACCTTCTTTATGTAAGGCTTTTAAGGCGGCCGGGGTAGACTTTTTGACAGGGTCGGCAACACCGACCAAACCGGCCGCTTGACCATCAATACTGATGAACATGACCGTTTCACCTTGTTTGCGTAATGCTTCCGCAGGCTTGATCAATAGTTCAATATCAATATTTTGCTCCTGCATCAGCTTGCGGTTGCCAAGGCCGAGCGAATGATTGTTCGCTGTGCCGGTAACGCCGCGTCCGGTTAAAGATTCAAACTGTGTGACCGGTAGCAGAGAGATTCCTCTGGCCTCTGCCCCTTGTATGATAGCGGCAGCAAGCGGGTGTTCACTGGCGCGTTCCAGACTGGCCATCATTTGCAAGACCTCCTGTTCGGAAAATTCGTTGACCGTTTTAATGGAACTGAATTGTGGTTTCCCTTCAGTCAAGGTGCCGGTTTTATCAACAACCAGGGTATCGACTTTTTCCATCATCTCCAGTGCTTCAGCATTTTTAATCAGCACACCGGCTGTGGCACCTCGACCGGTGCCTACCATAATGGATACCGGCGTTGCCAGACCCAGAGCGCAAGGACAGGCAATAATCAAAACAGCCACTGCATTAACTATGGCATGAGCCAGACGGGGTTCGGGACCCAATAGCCACCAGATGATAAGTGTTATGATGGCCGCCAAAATGACCACTGGAACAAAATATCCCGATACGGTATCTGCCAGTTTTTGAATAGGGGCGCGGCTACGCTGCGCTTCACTGACCATACGCACAATTTGTGCCAGCAAAGTATCGCTGCCGACTTTTTCGGCTCGAATTAATAAGCTGCCAGTGCCATTGACGGTAGCGCCTATGACTGAATCATCCGCCAGCTTCTCGACAGGAATGGGCTCACCGGTTACCATTGATTCATCGATCGAACTGTTGCCTTCCAGCACGGTGCCATCTACCGGTATTTTTTCACCGGGACGTACCCGTAAAATATTGCCGGGTTGAACCTGTTCAAGAGGAATATCGGTTTCTTCACCATTTTCCTGGACCAAACGGGCTGATTTTGGGGCCATTCCCAATAATAATTTGATGGCGGCGCTGGTTTGAGTGTGAGCCCGAAGTTCCAGAACCTGTCCCAGCAATACCAATGCAGTAATGACGGCAGCCGCTTCGAAATAGACCGCGACTGCGCCGGATTCATCACGCATCAATGCCGGAAAAATTGCCGGCCAGAATGTGGCAATGACACTGTAGCTCCAGGCTACGCCAATTCCTAACGAAATCAGAGTAAACATATTGAGACTGCGATGAACCAGAGAAGCCCAGCCTTTTTGAAAAAAAGGCCAGCCACACCACCACACTACAGGTGTGGCCAGGGCAAATTCAAACCACTGCAGGGGATGGATGGTTATCCATGGTGGTAGTAAAGCCGGTGCCAGGGCATGAATCATCGCTAAAATGAAGACAGGTACGGCCAGTACCAAACTGACCCAAAAACGTCGCCTCATGTTAACGAGTTCGGTGGTGTCTTCTTCCATATCAACATTACGCGCTTCCAGTGTCATGCCACAGATGGGACAATCCCCCGGTTGATCACGCACAATTTCAGGATGCATTGGACAGACATATTGTTTTTGCATCGGTACAGAGGGTTTGGAAACTGCTTGCAGAGCCATGCTACATTTCGGGCAATCCCCTGGTTCATGTTTCACAATTTCAGGATGCATCGGACACACATACTGTTTTTGCGTCGATACAGAAGATTCGATAATTGCCTGTAGAGTCATGCCGCATTTCGGACAATCTCCTGGTCCTTGTTGCTGTATTTCCGGATGCATGGGGCAGGTATAAAGAGAAGGCGGCGAAGATTTTATGGCATGATTATGC
>CAYUBK010000241.1:0-2331 GCA_964442955.1 uncultured Zetaproteobacteria bacterium
GCGGGTTCGAGTCCCGTCCGCTCCGCCACTAAAGAAAGCCCCTGATGGAAACGTCAGGGGCTTTTTTATTCTGTGAGCTTTGAATTGCCTCAACATTGAGCGGATGGGTGCGAGAACCCGCGTTCGGGTTTGGACAAAATCGCAGGAGCGATTTTCATAGCGCACTTCCGTGTGCGCTACTCTTTCAGAGCGCTTCGCGTGCATTTGTACTGTCCTGTACAAATGTGAACGCCGGCGGCCAGCAGGGTGAAGGGCAGGATGCCCGGAATAGTCCCGTCCGCTCCGCCACTAAGGAAAGCCCCTGATGGAAACGTAGGGGGCTTTTTTATGGCTTCCGATGATGTTTTCTCCATGCATCAAGCGCCTGCTGCATGCGCCTGGCTCGTTTTGTTTGTCCCAGCTTGCGCAGCAAGTTAATTAGCTGTTGACGGGTTCGGCTATCAGGCTGGATAGCAAGGCTTCGCTGATAGGCTGCAAGAGCCTGTTTGTTGTGGCCGGTTGTTTGAAGGATATTGCCGTAACTGCGCCAGCACGGGGAGCAGTCAGGCAGTAGACGTGTCGCCTTTTTTGCATATTTCATACCCTTGTCAGCCAAGTGGTGCCTGGATTGGAATTCAGCAAAATGTAGCCATGCAAATCCATTCAACGGATCGGCTTTAAGCGCACGTTTATGCTGCGTGACGGCTATTTTGAGACGCCCGGCTTTTTCCGACATGGCGGCCAGCAAATACCATGGCGCAGCTTCATGGTGCATTTTTTTCGTCGCAGTTTCAAGCCATTGACGGGCTTTTCCCGGGTTCCCCTGTCGTTCCAGCAGGGCAGCCATATTAATCAGGCTGGGCAGATGCCAGGAAAGTTGCAGGTTTTTTGTATATAGGGCCTGTGCGTCGGCAAGGTGATCAATATCTTCCAGCAGTACGGCAAGATCATAGCGCGCTTCGATATTGCGAGGGTTGATTCTTAACTCGGATTGCAATGCTCTTCTGGCTTCGGTGATTCGGCCTTGTTCTATCAGTTGCTGCGCTTTCTGGAAGGCTGTTTTAGCCGAGCCATGCACTGGCCATGCTGTCATCACAAGCATAGCCACCGCGACCAGTAGCCATATCCGGGGCCTATTTATGCGCTGGCACAAGGCCCATTCTGCCGGTGGTCATGAGCATTTCTTCCATGCGTCGTTGTCTGGCGCGTTTATCCGCTTTAATTTCGGGTTTTTTGCGCATCAGTTTCCACGGGTTGCGTCGAACATCATCGCTGAATGCTTCAAGGTTTTCCGATGCGATGCGTAATTCAAACAGGGTGCGGTACAGGTTTTCACGGTTGTCGACGATTAATTCACGCAAGTCGCGCATGGCAGCCGTGCCTTCGGTGAAAAATATCTGGCTGGCATCGGCTGCTTTGGGAAGCGTATGCATCAGCTTGTCTACATGCTCGCGGTTATCCTTGATCATGCTGGAAATATCACGCGTTGCGCTGCGTATGTCTGGTCGATTCTCCTCGATTAAGCGTGCCATGCCATGTGTTGTTGCATGAATATCGGCGCGATTTTCGGCAATGATTGCGCCGAGAGTATCGGTAATGCGTTCCGCTTTACTGAAGAAACGGCTGGCATCATCGGTCAGCCCAGCAGCCCGACTGATCATATCACGAAAATTACCGCCGGAGGAGGAAGGTATGATCGCTGTTGTCAGCGGCTCCTTATCTCCGGCTATGGCGCGCAGAGCGATATATTTCTCGCCAACCAAACCGCCACCGGCAATATGGGCGCGGGTAGAGGCGGGTAGATGAATGTCCGGTTGAATATGCAATTTAACCAGGGCCTGATTGCCTTTCAGACCGATAGATGCAACGTCACCGACCTGTACGCCAGCCATCAGTACCGGCGTTTGAATGGCAATGCCGGAAGCATCCGTAAAAATCACATCGATACTTGAGCCTTCCGGTTCAGTCCACTGGAAACCGCCGATTTTGCTGCTGAACAAGGCAAAGGTGGCAAGAGCAATGAGCAGAAAAGCTCCCAGCCGGGCTTGTGCGTTCATGTTGCCTCCTTGTCATTACCATGGTCTGTTAACTGAATGGGCCCATCCGCCCGGCCCTCAATGAACTGCTTGAAGACCGGATCCTGACATTGGTCGATTTCATCACGGGACATTTGCTGATAAACCCTGCCTTCATAGAGCATACTGACCCGATCGCTGAATTCACGCACCAGCTTCATGTTGTGGGCGATGGTTAGCGAGGTGACATTCATACGCTCATGTAGTCGTTTCATCAAGGTAGTGATGACATCGGACATGACCGGATCGAGCCCAGACAGCGGTTCATCGTAAAAAA
>CAYUBK010000242.1:0-2328 GCA_964442955.1 uncultured Zetaproteobacteria bacterium
TTATGGGGAAGGAGAGTCTATGCGAATAAAACACTGGATCGGGGCAATCGCCGCCCTGGCGATACTACCGACGGCGGCATCTGCAGCCGATACTATGGATGGTAAGGCTCTTTATCAGGCCAATTGCGCCAAATGTCATGGCGCAACTGGTGAAGTCAGCAAGCTGGGTAAAAGCCTGAAGCCATTTCCGGCTCGCAACCACCGGGCAATTGCCAAGTTGATCAGCCGTGATGAAATGCGCCGCATTATTACTTACGGTGTTAAAGGCACAGCGATGACGCCAAAGAAATATACGCTGGATGCATTGCAAATTGAAGAAGTTATTGATTACATCCAAACCTTTGATTACAAACCCAATCTGGCCAATGGTAAAAAACGCTTTGCTGCAGTTTGTGTCAGTTGCCATGGCAAGGATGGCCGTGCAGTAACCGGCGTAGGCGCCAAGAATCTCGTTTATACCAAGCTGGGCCTGAAAGAGATTGTACACACGATGCGTTATGGCCGTCCCGGCACGTTGATGACCAGCAAACGCCATCAACTGACCAACACTGACATTGCCGATGTCGCAAACTATGTGTATTCACTCCGTTATATGGCCAGTCCGGCGAACGGAAAGAAGCTATTCAGTAATAATTGCAGCGCCTGCCATGCCACGCCGTCCAATATCATTCTGATCGGCAATGCTGCCGTAACCCGCAGCATTTCCGATCTCAGCGACCGATTACTGGATCTGCGCATCCGACATGGTCGTCATGTAGACCGCGCTGGCAAAAAGGTGGAAAAACTGTCGTCAGACGATATTCAGGATATCATTTCATACATGAGGAAGAGCATCTGATAATGGCTGCTGATACCGCTAACAGCGCCTCCCGTTTGGGGGGCGCTGATCTTTTTGACCTGGCTGTTATTAAAAAATATGACAAGGCCGGGCCGCGCTATACATCTTACCCGACTGCGCCGATGTTCCATACCGGTATCGGCGCAACAGATTATGAGGCTACGTTAAAACGCGTTGCCTCAGATAATGCGCCGCTATCGCTTTATATTCATATTCCGTTCTGTAATACGGTCTGTTATTACTGTGGCTGCAACAAGATTGTCACCAAACAATATGATCGCGCCGCGCCCTACCTCGATTTATTGCTCAAGGAAATTGATCATGTCGCTGATGCAATGGGCGATAGCAAACGTCCTGTCACACAGCTGCATTTTGGCGGTGGCACCCCCACTTTCATGAACAACGATCAGATGCGTGCTATTATGGCCAAACTGCGTTCCCGGTTTCAGTTTGTCGCCAAGGATGACGGCGAATTCAGTATTGAGATTGATCCACGCGAATGTGATGAAGATACGGTTGCAGTACTCGAAGAGATTGGCCTGAACCGCATGAGTATGGGCGTACAGGATTTCGATCCGATTGTACAAAAAGCTGTTAATCGTATCCAGAGCAAGGAAGAAACCATGCGGGTGCTGAATGAAGCCCGTGAACATGGTTTTGAATCCATGAATATCGATCTGATGTATGGCCTGCCCCATCAGACTGTCGAAACATTTGATGCCACGCTGAAAACCATTATCGAATTCAGTCCTGATCGCATTGCACTATTCAATTATGCCCATATGCCGCATATGTTCATGCCACAGCGCCGCATTGATAAAGCTGCCATTCCATCACCACAGGAAAAACTGAATATTCTCGAGCACAGCATTAACACCTTGCTGGATGCCGGTTATGTATTCATCGGTATGGACCATTTTGCCAAACCCGAAGATGAACTCACTGTTGCCCAGCGTGAAGGCAAGTTATATCGCAATTTCCAGGGATATAGTACGCAGGCAGATTGCGATCTGATTGGTTTGGGCCTGACTTCCATCGGTTATATCGGTGGTGGCTTCTTCCAGAATGAGAAAGAGATGGATCAATATGCCGAATGTGTGGATGGCGATGGCTTCCCTGTTTTCCGTGGTTATATCCTTTCCGATGAAGATCATCTGCGTCGTCAGGTGATTATGCGTTTAATGTGTGACTTCGCACTGACATACAAGCCTTTTGAAACTGAGTTCAATATCGATTTCAAACAGCACTTTGCCGATGGTCTGGCTGATCTGGCTGAGATGGAAACTGATAATCTGGTTGAACTGCGTGAAGACGGGTTAACCGTTTTGCCTGCCGGCAGACTGCTTATTCGTAATGTCGCCATGGTTTTCGATGAATATCTGCAAAAGAAAAAAGAGGGTTCCAACTTCTCCAAAACCATCTGATTGGTATTATTTGATCAATCTGAAGCCCTTATCCGGGCCGGGTTTATCCCCGGCCCTTTTTATTGT
>CAYUBK010000243.1:0-2318 GCA_964442955.1 uncultured Zetaproteobacteria bacterium
GCTCACTCGTAATGAGCAGGTCGTCCGTTCGATTCGGATCATCGGCTCCAGTTTTTACCTTTATATTTCAATATGTTATATGAGTAAAGGCGCGGTCATTCATGGTTTTGTTTTTCCTGCTATTTCGCTGTAACAGCACCATAACAGCAACGAAATCGATTTCGCATCAATCATTCCTTATCAAAACACCATATTGAATCGCTGCATGGCTTCTCTGTTGAAAAAATCGTCAGCCTGTTTTATCACCCTCATGTGGCGTTCATAAGTTTTCCAGTGCATTCCTTTCGGTTTTGAAGGCCATACGCTTAAATCGCCTTCATCATATCCAAGCTTCGTCTGTGCAGTCCGCGCTCGGCGCATTGATCTATCAAGCTGTGTTTCCGCTTCGGAGTAGTAGGCCAGGTCGTAACACTTTCGGCATGCTGGTCGCTTTCCTGTCAGATATACCTTCCCGCATCTGCGCCAGCAATTCGGGCATCGCATCCATACACGTTTGCCGCCATAGTTGCAGGAAGTATAAATAAGCTGAATTGCAGCTTCTACTGGCTCCCATTCGCCGCCATGTTCACGGTGCTTATATATCAGATTGATTGCATCGGCGGTCACGCGATAACCAATACTGCCTGTTTCTTCACCCCGACAACTCCAACGCAAGGAACCTGCACATCCATTATACAACCAACCTTTCCGCTTCATCCATCGAATATCAACTGAATGTTGACTTCCCTCCTTTCTTCGCCAGCCGCTTCTGCCACTATTATAGCCGCCCATAATCAAACCTCTCTCAATTTATTTTCACAAATCATTAAGCAAGTTTAGCCTTCCCCCCCCCCTGTTTTGCTGTTGCTTCCGCCTTGTAGAGTAGCACTGAATTACCATGCCAACTTTGTTCAGCACACACATCACCACAAAACACAAATACAATGGTTAACTACTAGGATGTACGAGGGTGCGCCTAGTGAGAGACTGTTTTCGTCACTAAGAGCCTGCTGGTAGGTACAGGGGTGCGCGTAGTGAATGGAGTTGATAGGTACGAGGGTACGCCTAGTCATTTCGTCACTAAGCATCCCAGCGCCAGCCATTTGGAGACTTCATAAAAAGCATTTCATAGTTCAGAAAATACTGGTTTTGCATCCTCTTGGCGGCTCCACTGATATAACGAATGAAGTCAGCATCAGCGAGTGAATCCAAGCATCGTCTGATTTTCCTGTGATCCACACGAAAGCGGGAGTACGCTATTTGAATGGGATTTTCAGGTGTGCCGTGATTTATCCCCCGACATTCCATACAAATATCATCCAGCACCGCAGCCTGTTCCAGCGTCAAGCTTCTATAGGCTTCGGAGTAGTGAAGCATTCGCGGTTTGTTCCAGTAGCCATGCGAGGCCACTTTCAAAGCTTCTTTTTTTTGTTTTTCTTTCTTGGCCTTCGCTATGGGCTGCAACGTGCTTGTTCTGGCATTGTCGCCATCAACGATTCGCATGCGAGAATCCGCAAGCGTGTATTCGCTACCGTCAACAATCGGTGGGGATTCATACACTAAACCGCATGAACCTATCTTTAGAGGCATCAGGTCAATTACGGTTCGCTGTAATGTTTTTCCGTCGCTGGCCTGTTTCTGATAGGTAAGGTTTTGGGCTTTGGCTGCCGCCATCAGATTATCAGCGAGAAATTTCAGTTTGAACGGATCATCAGCTATGTAATACAAATGCCAGCTTATGCCCTTGGTTTGCTTCCCATCTTTAAGCACACTGGATGAACTCGATTTCTTGGCAAGGTAGCCAGAACCTTCAAAGACTTCGGGCAGTAGCTTCACCATATAAGCATGCACATTGGCAGCCCTTCGGCATGGAAACTCCGCGCAATGGTCATAATCAATCAGGAAGATATTTGATTGCGTGAACTTCGATTTGATGCGCGGGATTTCGCCATGCCTGCAATCATCCTTTGTACCGATACAGGTAATATCGCCGGGCTTCGTTCCGGTAACGTAGCCAGTAATCAGCACTTGGTTTGCTTCGATGCCGCTTAGTGTTTGCCGCAAGTCCTCTAATGAATTGCACGCAACCGTTTCGGCAGTCCCTTTTGAAAAAACAGGACGCTTGCCACCTGGGTAGCGTTTACACATTTTCCCTCGAGATGAAGTGGCAATAGAAAACATGCTTAAGCTTTGTCTTTCTGCTGCTTGGATTGCTTCGGAATATGATTCATTGTCGGGACATCGGAAAGTGCGCTCACGGTTTCTAATCTGCACGCTTGCGGCTCTTTTCTACCCATTCTGTAGCGGTGAAGGGCGCACTCTGCCGCCGGGCAATCCCG
>CAYUBK010000244.1:0-2287 GCA_964442955.1 uncultured Zetaproteobacteria bacterium
ACGCCACGAATGTGAATCTTCAGGGAGTCCCCGCTCTGCAACTCTGTGGTGATACCTGGAATGCCATCCAGAATCTGCTTGATATTTTCACTGTGCGCCCGCTCAACCTTGTCGCCGCTTATAATTGATATATTGGATGGCTCGCCGCGCTTGGCTTCAAAGCGATCATCAATGGTGGTCGAATCGACATGTATCAAGCCCATGTCCTCAGCGCGTGCGGACATTCCGTACAACAACATGCCTCCCAGCAAGGATATGACGAGTGTTTTTTTTATCATTCCACTCCTCCCTTAAAAATATATTTATTTGAAATGTTTCATTTGTCGTTGCGAACAGTAGCGACACAATCAGACTGAAAACATTGGACAAAATGTCGCGCGACATATTGTCGCACTGCATAATTGCCACCTCTCCGCTATGGTGCGCATATGCCTGAAATGACCATTGACTTCTCCCGCTACATGGCGCGTCTGCTGATTTTGCGGGGCATGATGCTGGTCTCTTTTGCACTGTTGATTGTCTATGCTCTGAGCCAGCCGGGACAGCAAATCAATCAGCCCGTGCTGTTCGGATTGTTTCTGTGCGCTCTGGTGTTCAGCCTGCCTGTCATATTGGCTTTGCGTAAAAAAAGACGCATTCGGTCTCATCAAATGCTGTTCCAGATTGCATTCGATATTGCCCTGTTATCTGCCCTGCTATTCTACACCGGCGGCCCGACCAATCCGTTGATTTCCCTACTTCTGCTTCCGGTTCTGGTTGCAGGCTTAACCCTGTCGCGTCAACAGGCATGGGGCATCGCTGTACTGACGATACTGGTCTACACCTTATTGATGCGCTTCCATCTCCCGCTGTTCGGCATGCACCACGAAGGCATGATTTCCCATGAATTCAAACTGCATCTGCTGGGCATGTGGCTGACATTCGTATTAAGCATTATTCTGTTGATCAGCGTCATTGTGCGCATGGGCGAACAACGAAGGCAGCGTGAACGCCAACTGGCCGAATGGCAGCAGCGAAGCCTCCGGGAGCGCGCCATGCTGGCGCTCGGTGCACAGGCCGCATCGGATGCGCATTCATTGGGCACACCGCTAAACACCCTGTTACTATTGACAGAAGAAATGCAAAATCCTCAACCGGATCCTGATAAAACAGATCATCTCAAACAAATGCAGCAACAACTGCTACACTGCCGCCATGTATTGAACCGTTTAAGCCAACGTGCGCGGGCATTGAGTAGCAGTGGGACACAGCCAACATCTATTGCTGAATTATTTGAAACCGCCGTTGCACATTGGCGAAATCTGCGCCCGGGCATTCGCGTGCACTTGAACTATCCGGATCAAACTGTGCCCATGGTATTGACCGATCCCATGCTGGAACAATCACTGTTTATTCTGCTTGATAATGCCGCCGATGCAGGCGCCAGTGAAGTAACCATCAAACTGTCATGGGATGATGTGCATATCACGCTGGCACTATACGACAACGGAAAAGGCTTTATGGACTCGCTGCTGGAAATACTCGGCAGCGAGCCCATCACCACCAAGGATAACGGCAAAGGGCTCGGTCTGTATCTGGTGCGATTTATCATGGAGCAAATGCATGGAACAGTGCAGTTTAGTAACCAGCCAAAGGGTGGGGCACAAGTCATTCTGCATTGGCCAATTACATTCAGCGAGGTAGGTTTATCATGAATTCAGTCATGCTGCTCGTCGATGACGACACCGTGTTTTGCAATATTCTCACACAGGCATTGCAGCGTAAAGGTATCGAAAGCATTCAGGCTCACTCTGCGGATGATGCCATGAGTATTATCGAACAGGTACAGTTCACGCACGCAATCATTGACCTGAATCTGGGATCGGGTGATTCGGGATTATGCGTATTGCGCTATCTGGCAGAAACCCAGCCGCTGTGCCGATCCATCATGCTCACCGGCTTTGCCAGTATAGCGACTGCGGTGGAAGCAACAAAAAGTGGTGCTGTTCAATATCTTCCCAAACCCGCTACGGTCGAAGAGATACTTGCCGTATTCAATCAAAGCACCGAAATATCCGATCCATCCATTCCGAATCAGTCGCCCAGCCCTAAACGGCTGGAATGGGAATACATCCAACGCACACTACTCAAAAACCGGGGTAATATAACAGCTACGGCCAAAGAATTGGGCATGCACCGTCGAACTCTGCAACGCAAACTATCGAAGCACCCGCCAAGCAGATAAGTGATATGTGTACTGTGCTCTCCTTGATTGACTAATGTAGCCGACTATGAATAATATGCTGGC
>CAYUBK010000245.1:0-2243 GCA_964442955.1 uncultured Zetaproteobacteria bacterium
GGATGAAATCAATCAGCAGCGTGGAGTTGCGTACCACAATGCCGGCCAAAGCGATCATGCCGATCATCGAGGTGGCCGTGAATGGTTGGCCGGTAATCCAGTGACCGGGGAAAATACCGATCATCGTTAATGCAGTCGGTGCCATCACCAGCATCGGCAGAATCATCTCACCGTAATACGCCACCATCAGCAGATAAATCAGCACCAGCGCAACAACAAACGCAGCGCCAAGATCGCGGAATACATCGAGCGTCAAACGCATCTCGCCGTCCCATAGCATGTGGTAGCCATAAGTGTCCTCGGGCGTTGTTTTGGTGAAGTGCATACCGCCGGTTTTCAGCGTCGCGCCGGGCAAAATCTCTTTTCCATCCAGTTTGCCATCCATATCCAGCAGCGAATAAACCTGCGACCCCTGTTTCGGCTCGGCCATGACATAGACCACCTGATGGCCGTCCTTGCTGTAGATCGGCTTGGCTGCAATGTCCTCTTCCACCGTGGAAAAGGCCGATAACGGTACCGGCCCGTGCGCACCACTGACATAAATCCGATTCAGATCTTCGGCATGGGCGCGCAACGCCTTGGGCAGTTGTACATGCAGTTTGATCTGGTGACGCTCATTGCGCACATGCAAGGCTCCAAAATCGTAACCGTGCAAAAAATCGCGCAGGGCAATCTCGACCTGCGCTGTCGCCACGCCCAGCTGTGCAGCCTTCTCCTTGTTCACATTGATATTCAGCTGCATCTGATCATCACCGACCGAATCATCGATATCAGTCACATCATAGGTGTGTTCAAAGGTGTGACGCACGGACTTGGCCATTTGCCGCAAGGTGTCGTAATCCGGGCCGTAAATCTCACCCAATAAGGTGGAGCGAACCGGCGGACCCGGCGGATCTTCCACCAGCTTAATGCTCACGTTCGGGTGGGCCGCAACAACCGGCCCCAACATATCACGCAGCGTCAGCACTATCCCGGCTGATTGAATGGATCGTTCGTGTTTATCCACCAAATTGACCCTAATATCGGCCAGATTGGTACCCTTACGCAGCACAGCACCGCGCAACATACCATTGAAATCAACCGCCCCGCCCCGGCCAACAAAGGTTTCGTAGTTCGTCACCATCGGGTGCATACGCACCACTTCGGCCACTTCGCGCGCCACCCGATCCGTTTCCTCCAGCGATGCACCTTCCGGCAGATCAATGGTAATATTGAAGGTGTTATTATTGCCCTTGGGCAGCATTTTCAATTCGACCGAACCCGGTGTCAGCGGGCCATTGATGCCGGACGAACGCAAAAACTGCCAGCCCGGCTCCAGCATCGCCGCCGCAAACAACAGAAAAACAATCACAGCGAACAGACGGCGCACCCATTTTGATTCAACCAATGGCGTTGCCAGCCGCATATACATGCGATGCACCGCATCTTTGGGCTCGGCATCCTTCTCTTCCATGGTCGCATCAGTCATCTTGCAGGGCAACCAACGCTGGGCAATCCACGGTGTAAACATATAGGCGATCACCAGAGATGCCGCCATGGCAATCGGGGTATTAAACGGAATCGGGCCCATATATGGCCCCATCATACCGGTCACAAAACCCATCGGTAAAAAGGCCAGAATCACGGCAATGGTGGCGATAATGGTTGGTTTACCAGTCTCGTTGACAGCGGCAACAATTAGCGCAGCCTTCTCTTTCAGGCTGTTTGCACCATGATGCAGATGGCGGTGGATATTTTCGATCACCACAATTGCATCATCCACCAGAAGACCAAGCGCCAGAATCAGTGCAAACAAAGCAATGCGGTTGATGGTCTGATCAGCCAGGAAACCAACTGCCAGCACAATCAACAAAATCAGCGGAATATTCATGGTCACAATCGCCGCTTCTCGCCAGCCCAGGAATAGCAGCAGAATAATAATGACGGTGGCAATCGCGATGCCGAGATGCTCCAGTAACAGATTCACCGCTGCATTGGCTCGCTCTCCGGAATCACGTGTGATAACCACGGAAACATTATCCGGAATAAAATTACCCTTTAGGTTATTCAGCTTGCTTTCAATACGATCTGTCACTTCAACAGCATTGCTACCGCGCTTCTTGGCCAGCGTGATCGATACAGCAGGACGCTCCTTACCAACAGCCTGACCTGTCACCGACTGGCCGAAACCGATACGGTGATACGCTTCTGCCTCGGACGGGCCATCACTAACCTTCGCCACATCACTCAGATAAATCGCTTTG
>CAYUBK010000246.1:0-2242 GCA_964442955.1 uncultured Zetaproteobacteria bacterium
GCCAAGACGCCATGTTTTGATTGCTCGTTACCGCCTAATCTTTCCGGCCAAAGAGGCGTTCTAAATCGTTGAGTGACAGGCTGACATAAGTCGGGCGGCCATGATTACACTGGGCGATATTCGGCGTCTGTTCCATTTTGCGCAGCAGTGCATCCTGTTCTTCATGGGACAATAGACGGCCTGATTTAATCGAGCCTTTGCAGGCGCGATTGCCCAGCCAGCGTTCCAGTACGCGCGCCTGTCCGCTGCTGCCGGCTTCGGCATCGGTGCCCAGTAAACGACAGGATTCAATCAGTTCACTCACCAGCTCAGTTGCCGGTTCTGCGGCCAGCATGGCCGGTACACTGCGAATCAGGAACGATTCATCACCGCTGACATCCAGCTCTACGCCAAAGGCCAGCAGGCTTGGGGCGTGATCATGCAACCATGCCGCAGTTTCACCTTCCAACTTCGTGTCGATCGGCGTTAGCAACATCTGTGTGGCCACTGCATGCCCAACCAGTTGTGTTTTTAACTTTTCATAAGTCATGCGCTCATGCGCCGCATGCTGATCAACCAGCATAATGCCGGCGTCTGTCTGAGTGAGAATATAACAACGGTGAATCTGGGCCAGAGGCCGCCCCAAATCGAGTTGTCCACCCACCTGATAGTCGCCTTCGGGTTCAGCAGCAGACGGGGCAGAAAACAGGATGCGCTGCAAATCAGCAGGCATTGATGAATTCTGGCCTGATGGCCGAGAACTACCGGACGAGAAATGCGGCATGCCATCAGTTTGTGAGCCACCCCCCTGCCCTGACGATGAACGCTGATACGATGGCATGCCGTGTTGCATCGAACCCATAGCCTGATCGGTGGTCGTGGATGACACGGATTGTCCCATACGTTCAATACCGGCCCGAATGCAAGCCACAATACCTGCCCGCACCGTCTGCGGTGATTTGAAACGTACTTCGCGTTTAGCCGGATGCACATTCACATCCACATCAGCCGGATCAATTTCGATTTTCACCAGTGCCACCGGATAACGATCATGAAACATCACATCACGGTAACCGGCCCGCACCGCCGCAATCAACTGTTTATCACGAATCACGCGTCCATTGACCAGAAACATCATTTTGGTGGAATTGCGATGGTGGAACGTCGGCAAGCCCAGGTGGGCGCTGATCTGCATGCCTTCATGCTCGATACATTGCTCGATACTGTTATCGGAAAAATCCTTACCCATAATGGTCAGCAAGCGTGCGCGTTCATCCTGAACAGGATAATCACTGCGTTTGCGCCCATCCAGTTCCAGCAACATGGTCACCGCAGGATTGGCCAGCGCCAGCGCCCGAAATGCTTCGACAATGGCTGCTTCTTCGGTTTTGTCACTGCGCATAAAATTCAGCCGCGCCGGCGTATTGAGAAATAAATCCAGCACTTCAATGCGGGTGCCCTTTCTGGGCGCAGCAGGACGCGTTTCAGTCGCCCCGCCGCCATCAACGCGGACTTCAATGCCTTCATTACTCCCATCCAAAGCCGTCTGCATACGAAAACGCGACACCGATGCGATGGATGGCAGCGCTTCGCCTCGAAAACCATGGCTGGCGATACGATGTAAGTCTTCGGAGCTTTCAATCTTGCTCGTTGCATGGCGCTGCAATGCCAGTTCAGCATCGGATGCCGACATACCACAGCCATTGTCTTCAATCACCATGGCCTTCTTGCCTGCACCGGTGATGCGAACATTGATCTGCGTGGCGCCGGCATCCAGCGCATTTTCCATCAGTTCCTTGACTGCCGAGGCCGGGCGTTCCACTACTTCGCCAGCGGCAATCTGGTTGGCGACCTGCTGGGAAAGCACGCGAATAACAGAATCAATCATTCTTCGTTAACTGCCCCGAAACACAAAGGCGAAAGAAATGGAACTCCACAAAAAATATTGGCTACATACAGATTCTTGTACTCTTGCAAAAACATTGCGGGAAACCTGCGTAATAATGGTGGAAAACGCCACCACAAACATAACGGCCGCACTTGGGGCAGTGACTCAGCACAACTCGCTCCCTGCACCCCGATAGTAACCAAGTCATATGAAACCGAATCCAAAGTACCTAAGCCTCACCCTTAACTCTTGAGCAACCTTGTGCGGGCTCGCAATAGGGTTGGGGGGTTAAACCTACCCGGTTATGTGTATAGCCTACACTAGGAGTCTGTCGGACTTAACACTACCAGTTGGCACATAATCGCAAGTGGGGTT
>CAYUBK010000247.1:0-2235 GCA_964442955.1 uncultured Zetaproteobacteria bacterium
TCCTTGCGCGGCTTGCGAATCAACTGATTGACTGTTGGCATTGTTACCTCATCTCAAAACATTCACTCCGCTCAGACGCTCCGGTTAAAAGACGCCCCCTGCGAAGGGTCGCGAACCATAGTGTCGGCCCATTAGGCTGTCAACCGCTTTTAAATAGTTCATTCAAGCGCATCATATTCGCCGGCAGTCCGCACATTTGGCCTGAGAAATGCTATACTTCCTGATATCATGCAGGGGAAACTGTCCGACACCTTCATTGGCACGCACTTGTGGGCATCTTTGCCGCACTTTGCCCGATTGTTTTTGCCTGTGGCATGCCTCATTATAGCAATTGCTGTTCTTTTTGATTTCGTGCAAGCTGATAATAAAAAATACGCATTCATGCAGCAGGAACAACTCAAACTGTCCCATCGGGTTGATATGATTCACCGCACCTTTAATGGCCTGATTTCGGATTTGATTATTTTATCCAAACACAATGACTTTCAGCACATCGCCTCAGCCGCCCCGGTCAGCATCAAACGCCATACTGAAGAGCTGGCTGCTGAATTCAGACAGTTTCATATTTATCGCCCCTACTACGATCAGGTACGATTCATTAACGCTGAAGGCATGGAGAAAATTCGCTCCAACTACCTTAATAATGGCGTTGAGCTGGTAGAACCATTAAAATTACAAAACAAGTCGCGCCGGCCTTACTTCATCAACACCATGAAATTGGACAGAAAGCAAATTTATATCTCCGGCATGGAACTCAATCAGGAACACCGAAGAATACAACACCCTGTCAAAGCAACTGTTCGCTTATCCATGCCAATGATCGCAGCCAATGGCAAAAAATTCGGCATACTCGTATTGAATTACCGGGCAGCATTTCTATTCAATGAATTAGCATCCAGCGGCACCTCCCACGAGGCCAGCGAGGTTATGATGCTAAACCAGCATGGCGACTGGCTGCACAACGATCACAATCCATCACTCGAATGGGGATTTATGTATTCCAGTCGCGCCGAACACCTGTTTAGCGACCTGTACCCCGATGCATGGCACAACATCTCTAACGCTTCTTTCGGCCAGTATATTGGCTCCAGTGGCATGTTTACATACACCATGGTCAATCCTGTGGACTCGTTCAAGCATCGTCTCTCAAGCCATATACCCGGCAATCTGATCTACAAAACACGACCCAGGGAGTATTCCTGGGTATTGATTTCTCATATTCCGCCCGCATCACTGACAGCAATACTGCGCCCATCAACCAGCACGCATATCATTACAGTGGCAGCTCTTATTTTCATATGGGGCCTGATTTGCCTTGTGCTGTCGAGAGATCGAAAAGTCAGAGAAAAAGTACAGCTTGAATTATCCGAAAAAGATATGCAAATGCATTATATTGTCGATGCGGCATTCAACGGCATCATCAGCATCAACGAACAAGGCATCATCGAATCATTCAACCCAGCAGCATGTCGCATGTTTGGTTATGCGGAAGCCGAAACCATCGGACAAAACGTTGCCATGATTACACCCGAGCCGCATAACAGTGCTCACGACAGCTATATCCAGCGTTATATCACCAGTGGAGAAGCACATATCGTTGGCAAGCCACGTGAAGTGATTGCCATTCGCAACGACGGATCCAGCCTTCCAGTTGAGCTGTTTGTCAGCGCCAGACAAATCGGTGAGCACTGGCAATTCATAGGCATTTTGCATGATATCAGCGAGCGCAAGGCTATGGAGGCCAAACTCACAGAGCTGGCAACCACGGATGGGCTGACCGGCATTCACAACCGGGCCTATTTTAATGAGCAGCTGCATGAAGAATTCATACGCGCCAAACGCTACCAGACGCACCAGCTATCTCTTCTACTGCTTGATGCGGACCATTTCAAATCCGTCAATGACAATCACGGACACCCTGCCGGGGACGCTGTTTTAATCGCCATTGCCGAAAAGGCACAGGCATGTGCCCGCGAAACAGATATCGTCGCCCGTTACGGCGGTGAAGAGTTTGTGATTATCCTGCCGGACACCAATGGCACGGATGCCCTGAAACTGGGCGAACGCTTACGCCGCTCTATCGAGTCTATGCATGTCGATTATGAAGGGCAAACCATCAGCAGAACCGTATCAATCGGCATCGCCTACCTGCAAGATAAGGATCTTGATGATGAAGACACGCTGCTATCGCAGGCGGATCAGGCTTTATACCAAGCCAAGGAAGGTGGCCGAAAC
>CAYUBK010000248.1:0-2229 GCA_964442955.1 uncultured Zetaproteobacteria bacterium
TCTATTCCCATTGCAAGGCTCCTTTCTTCCACGCATAGACATATCCGACCAGCAGAATCACCAGAAACATCACCATTTCAACAAAGCCAAACAAGCCGATCTGATCTAGCACAATAGCCCACGGAAACAGAAACGCGCTTTCAAGATCAAAAATCACAAACAGGATCGCCAGCAGATAAAAGCGCACATCAATTTGAAGACGGGCATCCTCAAAGGCTTCAAAACCGCACTCATAGGCGGACATTTTCTCTGCATTCGGTTTTTGCTCGGACACAAAAAGCGTCAACACCAAAGGAGCTGCGCCCATGCCGATAGCAATTAAAATAAAGATAAATATTGGTGCATATTCGTTGGCGAGATACGCTGCGCCCATCAAAACCCCTCCAAAACTCACGACCCCTGAACCAAGCCTCGAAATCAGGTGTGCTTGCTAACACCGGCAAGCTACACGGTCAAGTTTATGAAGTCTTTATGAAGAACTCTTAACCTCATAAATTATGTGGGGAAATCCCATCAACAAGGCTGTTTAGCCAAAGGACTGATTGGATATCAGGTGCATGAACACATTGCAAAATTGGCATGTATGATATCTGGCGGCGAGGCGGCAAGGCTTATGCGGATCATCCATGTATCTGAGCCTTCAGGCCTGCCTGCGGCACGTCCAAACGGTTCTCCTGCCTTGTTGTGATTCGGGCTACCCATGGCCCTCAAGCTTTTATGAACATTTCCCAATCACAAAACTGCATGGCTGGAAGTGCACTATAATTGAGCGAAGCTAGGAGTCTGCCGGACTAATGAGAGATCATGCTATTTTTGACTCGTTCCCCCACCTGCTCGCTACAATTGCCCTAAGTCCGACAAACTCCTAGCGTGAATTATTTATCCGCCATGCTCCAGATGCCGACCCAGCCTGGTTTCGGCGGATTCTGGGATAGCAGGTCGCAGCGATTGGCCATCACCAGCCCGATGCCCAGGCCGAAGTCATGATGCACCTTCAGAAACAGCGTTTTTGCGGTTGTCCAGTCGGCGCTGCAATAGCTGGCATAAGCTGCTTCATAATCAGGGATCGAACGAATTTTATCGTCAAACCTGGGGTCATTATCAACCAGCAGCTCATACAGACTGACCGGCTCACGGAAGTTTTTCAAACACACCCTGTCTATGAAGCGGCAGGCGAATCTCGGGTCGGCTTTGATATATTCGGCAGTCTCATGGTAAAAACTTTCCGAGATCAAAATGCGAGCGTCGTAGAATTTGGATCGCCCTTCAATGCGAGCCGCTTCATGCACACCCATACCAATCGGATGATCGCGCTGATCCAAGTAATAATAAACCATCGCAATGTTTCCAATCGTAATGCCAAAGCCGAGGTCAATACTCGGTCGGTTAACACCTGCGCCTGTTGAGTCATTATAGTTGCGCATGCGCTGTGTCAGGCGATAGATATTTTCCATGATGTATTTGGTATTGTCTTCGGGAAAGATGGCCATCAATCCATCACCATAAATTTCAGTATGCGTCTGTTCATGCCCGAGATACAGGTATTCGTAAGATGTTTTATGGACATCAAAAATAAACTGATCGTAGGTGAGCGCCTGCCCGGCGGCGTCATTGGCACTACGGAAAACGCCCTGCTCGAAATTCAACAGGATTTCAGTCGAATCGCGCAGATCGCAGAACATAATGATCCGATTTGATTTTTCAGCAGCCTTTTGATGCTCGCGTTCGTCTATTACCTGATCCATATTCGATCTTGCTCCCAACCGTTCGCTGGTCATGCCTGATTAATGCGAACGATTAATGCCGGAAGTGACGAATGCCTGTGAACACCATGGCAATGTTGTGCTCATTGGCAGCGGCAATCACTTCGTCATCACGAATCGAACCGCCTGGCTGAATCACAGCAGTTGCTCCTGCTTCGGCAAGCGCATCGACACCGTCTCGGAACGGGAAGAAGGCATCAGATGCGACTGCAGAGCCCTTAATCGCATCGCCGCCATGGTGTGCGGCGATGCGGGTGGAGTTGACTCGGTTCATCTGCCCTGCGCCGACACCGATCGTGGTGCCATCCCTGGCAAAGACGATGGCATTGGATTTTACATGCTTAGCGACAGACCATGCGAATAACATATCAGTCCATTCCTGCTGACTCGGCGCGCGGCTGGTAATCACCTTACACGCATCCCGGTCCAGTTGATGTGCATCGCGATCCTGTACCAGCAGGCCGCC
>CAYUBK010000249.1:0-2208 GCA_964442955.1 uncultured Zetaproteobacteria bacterium
GTGTAGCCGCAGTGTTTATGGAAGTACATCCCGATCCCGACAATGCCAAGTCCGACGGCCCTAATTCGCTGGCCCTGGCTGATCTGGAAAACCTGTTGACCACGTTGAAACGACTTGACGAGGTCGTGAAAGCGTAACCCACCATCACTCCGGCCTGACCTCATGATTTCTAATTTTTTTCTGCAAAACCCGGTCAGGCTTATGTTGGCAATGACTAAAAGTGACTAATTTCCTGGTCATTCTCTAGATAGATCAGGGCTGCTTTGGCAAAGTGGTTTTAGTCATTCTAAAGCAATAATTGAGAGGATCACTGGTTCCAGTGAGAATAGTAAGTATTTTAAAGCACGGTCGGCGAATCTTAATTCGAGGAAACATCAATCGCTTAATATGGCGGTGTGAATTCCGCTATTCCATCAACCTGTTCGGTGATACCAGACTAGGAAAAAGGGCTTTGGCAACTTCGAGTAATTTTAATAATTCAAAGTATACCCGGAATTATGGCATGCGAATGGCTTGCAAGGGGCTTTTGCCGATCACATGACCCGAAGCATCAATAGCCCTTACACGCCATAAATAATGTTGCCCTGCCTTAAGGTGCGTGTGCGCCAGTTTCGATAACAGGGTCTGGTTCGACGGAATCAGCATGCCCGATACGGGCAGTTCCCCATCAAGCCCTGCTTCTGGCACGAGCAGACTCGCAATGCCATCTTCAGAGGTATTGGTGGCGGGTTGCACCGGGTTGGCTGCGGCGGGAGTAAAAAATTCCAGTAAATAAGCGCGAGAGCCATTTAACTGTTGCCATGAGAAACGCGTATCTTCTGATATCCGTGTTTGATTTGCAGGGCTAATGATATCCATGTGAACGGGTTTGACAGTCTGCTTTTTGGCATTGATAAAGTAACGAATCACAGGAGAATCAAAAGCGGCCTGGGGATCAGTGATGCGAAAGCGTACCAGATACAGTCCGGTTAAATGGCCGGGCAGGCGCGGGCTGTAAATGGTGACCTGACCCAGTTGGCTGAGAAACTTTCGCACATGCGTTAACGGATGAAATACGGGCGTTCCGATCGTGCTGGATGGTTCGGCAATTTCCCATACGCCTCTGAGCAGGCCTGACCCGGTATAGGAGATCGTCGCTTTCACACGCGGACTAGCCCCTTTGTTGAATATCTTGAATAAGGCTCCCTCGGATGTTTCCAGTGAATTGCCGGCTAACAGTGTAAGCCCTGAACCGGCCAGCCCCCATGTCGGGATGCAAGCCATAGCGAGCATGAGCAGCAGGGAAAAAGTTGATTTTTTCATGCGCTTGCTCCCTGTCATTTGTCGGTGAAGCTGAGTGCTTCACGCGAAATGGAGAATCCGGCACCGGCGCTGCCGGTGATATTTAGTGTTAAAGAGCCCAGCGGGAGGCCAATGCTGGAATTGGCATCAGTGAAAACCCTTTGGAATAATATCTGACTTGCTCCCAGGCCTTGAGCTTTGGCCATAATACTGGCTGGAATGAGCAATGACTCCTTGAAGGATACAGAGGCTGCATTATTGAGCACATTTGCTGTTAGAGGAATATTGACGGTGCCGAGTGTTTGCCCTGTGGGTGTGCGAAATACGCCTTGTGATGAAGAAACGATCGGGCCTGCATTTGCGAGTAAAGTTAAATTCCAGGTTACGGATACCGAGGCAGTATGTTTCATTGCAATGTTACTATTGAGTGTTGATGGAACCGCATCAAGTACAAATGCCTTTGCTTCTTGCGGTAGTGTTGTTGTCACTGTGAGTAATAACGCACAGACGAAGATAACTCTGGTCAATAGAGATGACGAAATAAGTGTTTGCATCAGATGCCTCCGTTCCAGTTGATCGTTGCATTCAGAAATAGCTGGTAATTACTGAATGACTGTAGTGCGGTGATACGATCCCTGACGTTGGCATAATCGCCGCTCAGAGATAATGTCAATCCCGGGCGTATATCTGTCGCTTTCCATGCGATCCAGTCCATGTTGCCATATACAGACCATGTGGTGCCATCCTGCCTAGTATCATTGGTGAAGATGCGTGATGCATCCGCCGTAACGCTGCCATTTAACCTGCCATCCAATAGCGAAATTGTCGTGTTCAGTGATGGGTGAATCGTTTTCGTATCGACATGAAAACCACGATTCTTTTCACGAATCAGCTCAATTCTTGGCGTAATCACCAGGCTTTGGTCGT
>CAYUBK010000250.1:0-2202 GCA_964442955.1 uncultured Zetaproteobacteria bacterium
GGGTGAAGAGCTTTATACCATTAAAAGAGAAGAATCGTCGGAAGAAGCAACAACCAGAATCAGAGCTAATGATATTGAGCATGTACGTGGAATCTCTGGCCATGGTTCGGCGATGTTCAGGCGAGCCGACTACGAACGAGCAGGATGCTACCGGCACCAATTTTATTATGCCCAGGATCTTGACCTATGGCGTCGCATTACTGACTTTGGCTTGCTGGCCTTTATTCCCGAAGTGCTTTATATGCCAAGATGGGATAATGGAACCATCAGTGCAGAAAAACATGCGGAGCAGTTGATGTTGAAATCGATCATTATTGAGCTTTCGAATATTCGTGTAGCAGGTGGAGATGAAACAGAGTTACTTTCGGAAGCGGAGCAGATACGTCCCGGCAATAAATTGATACACTCCGGCAATTCGAAAGGGCAGGGCTATTATTACCTTGGCAGAATGCTACAGCAGCGCAACGACCCGAATGCCCGCAAATACCTCAAACGTGCTCTGGCTGAAAATCCGCTGCATTGGCGAGCTGCATTGGCGCTATTGTTTGGGCAGATTAAGACAAGCAGATGATAAAGAAAACTAACTATAATATGGTATTGGGGTGTCCGCGTTCTGGCACAACCTTCCTAATGCATGCTTTAGCGGCCATGTCTAAATCAGAATCGGTGGTAGGACGAATATATCCGCTTCAGGTTGCCCATATTGTTAACCAAACGATCACAGAAGAAGTGCGTGGAGCGCTGGCTTATGGGCTTCAATTTTCGCTTGATTCCTACCTCGATCATCTTAACAGCCACCGTTCTCATGCCATTGATCAGTGGCTGCGCAGGCAGATGGATCTTTCGGAACTGATGCAGGCTATGAGGCATAAACGCCACATCAGCCAGCTTATCTACAAAGAGCCGTTCTTCGCACTTGCGCCCGAATTTGTTTACCACGCATTGCCGGGAAGTCGCATTATTCACATCTATCGTGACGGGCGTGACTGCGCCGATTCACTGGTTCGAACCTATGATGTGTTAAGCGACGAGAAACTTGAAAGCCTTGATTCCGCTGAAGTCGTCTTCGGTCGTAAGTTTGATCATCGTTATGTGCCTTGGTGGATAGAGGGTGGCGAAGAGGAGGCCTTTCTCGCCTGCACTCCCTATGTGCGTGCCGTCTGGATGTGGAAAGAGATGGTGAAGCGCTGCCATGTTTTCTTCTCCCGGCCCGAGGTTGAAGCAGGTGGCCGCGTGATGTTGCTAAAATATGAGGATTTGATGTTTGAACCAGAATATTGGGGGCGGAAAGCTGTAGAACACCTGGGCGGTGAATTTTCTCAGGAAGTGCGTAAGCGTTTTATCTCGGCGCATTGTAAATCGGTTGGGATCCACAAAAAGAGAGCTGCCAAAGAGATAAATGAGGCAAACGCCATCGCCATTAAAGAATTGAAAACGTACGGTTATGAGCATGAAAATTAATCTCTGCGTGTCAAGTTCCCCGCAGTTTGCTGCGTTTTGATGAAACTACTGATGTGGCAATGCTCCGCTGCTTGCGGTGAGGGTGTTGCTTATCCCCGGCCACGCTGGTGAAAGAGGGCGTGAGACGTTTTGTTGAATGGTACAAGAATTATTATGGTATCACTGAGTAGCTCTCACAGATGAACCAGGCTGGAGGGGTTGATAGTGATGAGGTGAATCAACAGCAGTTGGGCATGCAGAATAGACTGGCCAAATTTCTGTTCACTCTGTTGATTATCGCCGCTGTATTGAATGGCAGCGCATTTTGGTTGAAGCGAGTGGGTTTGATAGATAATGCACATTACATTCAAACGCAGTCTTACATGAAACAATTTGAGCGCACCGAAGCAAAGCCACCAACTTCGGAAGAGTTGGCAAAAGTACATGCTTTGATCGATGGGTTTTATCAAACGCATGGAGTGGAAAAGCTTTTCAAACTGGCAAAGGAATTCTGGTTTTTCCTGTTCATTTCCATTTCCATTATCGTAGCCCTGAGGTATAATAAAGGGGCTCTCACCTTCCCTCCATGGCCGCTCGCAACAACCTTTCTGGTTTTGGCATTTTCATTTACCTATTCGGCTTCAATGAACGGCTTTCTCTATCCGCTGGCAGGACTGCGCTTTTTCTCATTTCTTTTTATTGCCTTACTGGCCGCATGGGCCGTCGGGGAAAAGCATTTGAACTTCCTGTCAAGGCTCCTGT
>CAYUBK010000251.1:0-2135 GCA_964442955.1 uncultured Zetaproteobacteria bacterium
AAGGCCCGACACCGATTTCCGCACTGATTCATGCCGCCACGATGGTAACAGCAGGTGTATTCATGGTGGCGCGTTGTTCGCCGATGTTTGAGTTCTCCGATACAGCTCTGGCGGCGGTGACGCTGGTTGGCGCGATTACCGCATGGATGTGCGCAACGATTGGTTTGGTGCAGAATGATATCAAGCGTGTGATTGCCTATTCAACCTGTTCGCAACTGGGCTATATGTTTGTGGCTTGCGGCGTATCGGCCTATTCGGTGGGTATTTTTCACCTGATGACGCATGCTTTCTTCAAGGCTCTGCTGTTCCTGGCAGCCGGTTCCGTGATTCATGCCGTGATGGCCAATCAGGATATTCGCCAGATGGGGCAGCTACGCAAATACATGCCGATTACTTACATCACCATGTTCATCGCAGGTTTGGCGCTGGCCGGCGTGCCGCCATTCGCCGGTTTCTGGTCGAAAGATTTGATTATCGAAGCGACCATGGTGCGTGAAATGGGGTGGGTCGGCGATTTCGCATCCTTCGCCGTGCTGTCGGCTGTATTTATGACAGCCTTCTACACCTTCCGTATGTTCTTCCTGACCTTCCATAATTCCGACCGCGTACCTGCTGCGACCAAGCCGCATGTGCATGAGTCGCCCAAAGTGATCACCATACCGTTGATGATTCTGGCCGTCGGCGCGTTGGTGGCTGGTGCATGGGGCGTGCTGGTGCTGGATATTGCCAGTCCTGATGCCGCCAATGGTTATTTCGGAACGTCATTGTTTGTGCTCGATGCGCACAATCCGTTGATGATGATTGCCGAAGAGGGTGAGGGGCATGGCATGTTCCACTTCCTGCTTACCATGCCATTCTGGCTGGCTATGGGCGGTATTGGTTTGGCTTATGTAATGTACTTCCGGGAATCGGCCATGCCGGCGAAACTGGCTGCCTCGTTTAAGCCCGTATACACCTTCCTGCTCAACAAATGGTATTGGGACGAGATGTATGAGCGCTTTATTATGCTACCGATGCAGCGTGCGGGCACTGCCCTGTGGCAGAAAGGTGATCTGGGTATGATCGACAAGGGCATGATTCACGGCGGCATTGTTGGTTCGATCAAGTCGGGCGCAGCACGCATGCGCGTGATGCAAAGCGGATTTGTTTATCATTATGCATTTGCCATGGTGATCGGCGTATTCGGTATGCTGACTTATCTGCTGTTGAAGGCATAAGGGGACGGGAATGGATTTGCATAACGTATTGGACTTTCCGATTCTCAGTCTGAGTATCTTCCTGCCGACACTCGGCGCGTTGGTGATCTGGTTGTTTGTGCGAGGCGATAATGCCGTGCGCTGGGTCAGCCTTGGCGTATCGGTAGCAACATTTCTGGTAACCTTGCCGTTGGCGCTGAAATTTAACACGACCACCCCGGATATGCAGTTTGAAGAATTCCATCCGTGGATTTCAACCTTCAATGTGAATTATCAACTGGGCGTAGATGGCATATCGATGCCGTTTATTCTGCTTACCAGCCTGTTAACCATCATTTGTATTGTCTCGGCATGGGAATGCATTCAGACCCGAGTCAAGGAGTATATGATTGCATTTCTGGTGCTGGAAACGACGCTGATCGGCGTGTTCTGCGCACTCGATGCGATTTTGTTCTACTTCTTCTGGGAAGCAATGCTGATTCCGATGTATTTAATTATCGGCGTGTGGGGCGGCAAGAATCGTGTGTATGCAACACTGAAATTTTTCCTGTATACATTGGCAGGTTCTGTGCTGATGCTGATTGCTGTGCTGGCCATGTCCTTCAAGGCTGCGCCGGAAGGTGTGACAAACACTTTCAGTATTATTGCTTTTATGGATTACCCGTTTGATTTCACATGGCAGTTCTGGATCTGGATCGGGTTCTTTGTCGCCTTTGCTGTGAAAGTGCCAATGTGGCCGGTGCATACATGGTTACCGGATGCGCATACTGAAGCGCCGACTGCAGGCTCGGTAATTCTGGCCGGTATTCTGTTGAAAATGGGGGCTTACGGCTTCCTGCGTTTTTCGCTGCCGATGTTGCCCGATGCCTCGCAGTATTTCGTTCCCTTCATGGTTGTGCTCAGCATGATTGCCATTATTTATATTTCTCTGGTGGCGAT
>CAYUBK010000252.1:0-2133 GCA_964442955.1 uncultured Zetaproteobacteria bacterium
GTGCCAGAGATTGGGAAAGGCTTCGATCCTAGACCTGACCCCATTTGCTACATTGGTAATATGAACGCACTGCGTGACTGGGGCCATGCCAAGGATTATGTCCGCATGCAGTGGATGATGCTGCAGCAGGATGAGCCGGATGATTTTGTCATTGCTACAGGTGTCCAATATTCCGTACGTGATTTTGTAAATGTAGCGGCGAAAGAGATCGGGATAGAAATATTCTGGAAGGGTTCAGGGGTTGATGAAAAGGGATATGATGTTGATGGTAAATGCATTGTTGCCGTAGACCCCCGTTACTTCAGGCCTGCAGAGGTTGAAACGCTGCTGGGTGATCCGACTAAAGCTAAAGAGAAACTTGGCTGGGTACCGGAGATATCATTCGCGGAACTTGTTGCTGAAATGATGCGTGAGGACCTGAAAGATGCTGAGCGTGATGATCTGGTGAAAAACCACGGTTATAAAGCCTTCGATCACAATGAATAAAGACGCAAAAATCTATGTCGCCGGTCATCGTGGGCTGGTCGGATCGGCTATCATCCGTCGATTGCAGGCAGATGGGTTCAGCAATATTGCCACCCGTAGCCACGCCGATTTTGATCTGACTAATCAGCAGGCCGTGAATGCCTTTTTTGAGAAGGAAAAACCCGAATACGTCTTTTTAGCTGCGGCCAAAGTTGGCGGAATTCTGGCTAATAGCACCTTTCCAGCTGAGTTCATCTACAGCAATCTTATGGTTCAAAATAACACTATCAATGCTGCCTATCGCAATGGCGTAAAGAAGCTCCTTTTTCTGGGGTCCTCGTGTATTTACCCGAAGCATGCACCTCAGCCGATGAAGGAGGATCATCTTCTTTCCGGGCCGCTGGAGCCGACCAATGAGTGGTATGCCATTGCCAAAATTGCCGGCATCAAGATGTGCCAGGCATACCGCAAGCAATATGGTTTCAATGCCATCAGTCTGATGCCTACCAACCTGTATGGCCCGAACGATACATTTGACTTGGAACAATCACATGTGCTGCCTGCCCTGATCCGCAAATTTCATCTGGCTAAGCTGGCGAAAGCAAGAGACATAGATGCCATTCGGGCGGATGAGTCCCGTCATGGCAGGATACCGGATGATGTGCTGTCTAATCTGGGCCTGTGCCGTGATTCGGGTTCCATCTCACGCCTCACACCTCATGCCTCACCAAAAGTTGTTCTATGGGGCTCCGGTTCTCCGTATCGAGAGTTTCTGCATGTGGATGATCTGGCCGATGCATGTCTATTTCTTATGCAAAGCTATGACGACGCGGAAATTGTCAATATTGGCGTAGGTGAGGATATTACGATTAAAGCGCTTGCTGAGCTCGTTCAACAGGTGGTGGGTTTTGATGGAGATGTCGTGTGGGATGATTCGAAGCCGGATGGCACACCGAGAAAATTGATGGATGTGAGCAAGCTGAAACAACTGGGCTGGCAGGCCGGGATTGATCTTGAGCAGGGCATTCATGATGTTTATTTGGAGTATTGTAGCCATGCATAGGCAGTAGTTGCTATAGTCTGCTTAGGGCATTGAGCGACAATTACGGTGTCCGGTCAGCGACAAGCAGCTTGTGGCATAACATAGGGAATGGATTGAACAGGCGATTCATGATGGTATGACGAAACGAGAGGATAAATGGTCTGAGGCTGTAGCCGTTGGGGATGCAGGCTTTATTGAGAGGTTACAGCAACAGATGAATATGCAAGCGGCAGCTCGTAAGGTTAGAGAGGCAGGTGATGCTTATGTGTTGCGGGAACCGGAGACTGCTTATCATGCCCGTTTTGGGGCTGAAAAGGGGTGTTTAAGCATGGATAACGGGGTGTATTTCGATGAAAACGCATAGAAATCAATATGTTAGCTTGGTCCGACCTCGAAAGCGCTCTCGCGCCACGTAAAAAGGGTAGCGTCCCCTTTTTGTGATGGTGAAAGGATAAAAGGAGAATGAACAGTGCAGATTAACGCGATTATTGAACATGATGAGAATGGCTATTTTGCCTATGTTCCGTCACTCAAAGGTTGTGTGAGTCAAGGTGAAACATTGCAGGACTCACTGGAGAACATCAAGGAAGCGATAGACTTATACTTGGACGATGTGAGTGCGGATG
>CAYUBK010000253.1:0-2129 GCA_964442955.1 uncultured Zetaproteobacteria bacterium
CTATGCGCCTTGGATGAAGGTATAGTTCCTTCATCCAGAGCGTTTACAAGGATGTTATGGTGTCAGGAAATCAATTTAACAGCCTGAAAAAACTGAAAGGGAGGATTACAATGAAATATTTACGTACGCATGCGCGGCATGTGGTTTTTCTGATCGCATTGTTCATCGCAGCAGCGGGGATGGCTGCCTGTGGTGGCGGTGGTAGTGGTACATCAAGCAGCGGCACGGGAAGTAGTCTTTCCGGGTCGGGCTCGTAAGGAAAGGGGGAATCAACATGAAATCATTCAAAAAACAATTAACCATCAAAGCGATATTAAGCGTTTTCTCAATAGCCTTCGTCGCACTTTTTATAGCACAGAGCGCATTCGCTGCTACACTTTCGGCAAATACGGCCTATACGCTGGAACTGACCAAAGTGAATTCCGATGGAACGACAACGCTGGTGAGCAGCACAAGCACTACATCGGATTCAACCGGGAAGATTACGTTCACATTTTCCAATGTGCCGACGCAGTCCACCAATAATTTCCTTATCGTGACCGTCAAGGATTCCACCGGCACCGTACAAATCAAATCCTTTGCCCCGGCGCCTGCCGCAAGCGGCACGAACACGCTGGGCGTCAATACGACCACGACGGCGCAGGCCAATCTGATGGAAAAACTGGGCGTGGTGATCGGCACGGATGATCCTATCGTAGTGTCCTTTGGCCTGATGATCACGCGCAATCCAAACCTGTCAACAACAGATATCGGGAACTTTGCCACCATTGCCCAGGAAGCCATTATCAACGGAATGGAAACATATATGACAAGCAATGGTGCAAGTACTGCCCAGATGGCCACGTTCAAAAGCAAGCTGGTTTATAATGCCACGGCCAGTACGACGGACTTACGTGATTTTACTGCTTTGACCAAGGCGTCAGTGGATACACCGGCTTCTGCGAAGGAGGATATGGCCAAGGCCTCGGGACTGATTTCCGCAGCATTTGTTGATGCTGCTGCTGCTGCGAATATTGATCTGGATTTAATTCTTGCCGCATTTGACTCCGCCGGCATCAACTTACAGTCTGGAGCCGGGGCAACAGCGATGGCGGCTCTGTCTACCGCTTTCCAGACCAGCATGAACCAGTCAGTGAACAGTTTTTTCACCCAGTTGGCGACAGTGAAGGTAAAACAGCGCTATTCCGCAGCGTTAACTGCACTGAATGCCACCACTGCGGAGAAGACAAGGTTCGATACGGGTGTGACGACGATGTCAACAGATATGGGAACTGCAGATTCCTTGTTTGCTTCATACTTCGATGGCACGACCGGCTACGATATGACTGAAACACTGGCAACTGCATTTGCCGCCAGCCGTCTCTCGAACACAGGGGTGATCAATACTCTTATTACCGCAGCAACACTTGCAACAACGGACACGATCCAGACTGCGATGGATGCTGTTTATCAGAAAGCCTTTACCTCGTTCTCAACGGCCATTCAGTCTACCAATACTGAAATTGGCGACATGCAAACTGGCGTTTCCTCTGCCCTTGGTGGCACACCAACTGCCACTCAATTGGCTAGCAGTGGCGTTGGCACTTACCGGGATTTTAATGGCAATACGCTCAACTGGCCGATTCCTCAGACGGCGTCGGTAAATTTTATCGCTAGCGCCATCTCGGCAGGAGGTACACTGACCTACTCGCGCACTACCCTTGCCGTACCATCGATCATGTCGTGGCTCAATGCGGGATCGGGAACGCGTACAACGTTTAATACGGGGAATACATCATTTAATAACCTTCTGTCCATGCAGGAAGATGTTATGATTGCCGAAAATACGCGCTTTAGTATTTTTGCTGGCAGTGGAAATCCATCGCAAACACAGATGCAAAACGCAAAGGCAAGCTTTATTACCAATCTTGCCGCGATTGTAGCTAATATCGGCGGTACGACGGATAGCACGACGGCCTTTACAACAGCACAAAAAAAGGCCCTGGTTCAGGCTCAGCAACAGCCCAGCCTGCATTAAGCGCGTAAGCAGCGCCAGTCTGGCCCAAGCCCCGGCCCTGCGCCGGGGCTTTTTAATTGCAGGTTTCATTATGGTTGTTCGGAGTTAGTATTGAACACATGCCCATGTCTGC
>CAYUBK010000254.1:0-2105 GCA_964442955.1 uncultured Zetaproteobacteria bacterium
CAGGCTGGCCCGCTTCAATGTACGTCATGACGAACAGGACAAACGTTATTTTCAGGGCTTACCGACACCGGGGGCGGCGCTCTTTATCGCTTCGGCTGTGCTGTACCACGCCGATATGGATATCGAGCCAATCCCGTGGTTATGGCTGGCGTTATCTGTCTTTCTATCCTGGCTGATGGTCAGCAATGTGCGTTTTATTTCTGGCAAAGATATTGATTTGAAAAAGCGGCGTTCATCCGGTATGTTGGTTTTCATGGTGTTGGCTGTTGGGCTGCTGGCCATTGCGCCGTATCGCATGCCGTTCACGATTATTTTTGCTTACTGTATGCATGGGCCGATGTTGAGCTTGTGGCAGAAATGGAAATTATCGCAATACAGACTGAAACGGCGTCAGCGTAAACACGCTGCAGCTACCACCGATCATGATGACCAAGAGTCATGAGGGTTGACCACTGCATATTTCGATGGCCATAATACGGGCTATGACTATCTGGTTTGGTATTCCGGCATTCGCGAAGCTGCTACTGCTTCGAAGGGGCTTGTGCGTCTGCTGAATCTGGTTTCAGCTACTGATGTACAGGCCGCGTTTAGCGGCCTTTTTTGTTTCTGCGAGTTTTGATTCGCACTGTGGTAGAACAGGAGAAAATAATGTCTGATCGTTTGCATATATTTGATACAACCCTGCGCGATGGTGAACAGTCGCCTGGCTGTTCGATGAATATCGAAGAGAAAATGCGCGTAGCCCATGCGCTGGCAGCGCTTGGCGTCGACATCATTGAAGCCGGTTTTCCGATTGCATCGCCGGGTGATTTCGAGGCGGTACACCGCATTGCCTCCGAAGTGAACGGGCCGGTCATTGCCGGGCTTGCACGCGCTGCATCGGGTGATATTGAGCGGGCAGGAGCCGCCGTCAAACCAGCCGGAGATCGCGGCCGTATTCATACATTTATCGCCACCAGCCCGATTCATATGGAAGCCAAATTGCGCATGACGCCTGATCAGGTGGTCGAGCGGGCAGTGGCAGCCGTTACGCAGGCGCGCTCACTGGTACCGGAGGTGGAATTTTCGGCTGAAGATGCCGGTCGTTCCGAGATTGATTTTCTGTGCCGTATTGTGGAGAAGGTCATCGCTGCCGGTGCGCGGGTAATTAATATCCCCGATACGGTGGGTTATATGACGCCGGATGAATTTGGTTCTCGCATTCGCACCCTGATTGAGCGGGTGCCGAATGCTGGTCAGGCGATTTTTTCGGTACATTGCCATAATGATCTGGGTCTGGCTGTAGCCAACTCATTGGCGGCGGTAGAAAATGGTGCGCGCCAGGTGGAGTGCACCATGAATGGTCTGGGCGAACGAGCCGGCAATGCATCGCTGGAAGAAATTGTCATGATCATGAAAACCCGTTCGGATCGTTATGATATCGAGACCGGTATTGATACTACAAAAATTGTACCGACCTCGAAACTGGTCAGTAGCATTACCGGCATGCCGATTCAGGCCAACAAAGCCATCGTCGGAGCCAATGCTTTTGCGCATGAGTCCGGTATCCATCAGGACGGCATGTTAAAACACCAGAAAACCTATGAAATCATGACACCGGAATCGGTTGGCTGGTCTACCAATCGTATGGTGTTGGGTAAACATTCAGGGCGCGCGGCGCTGAAAGCGCGCTATGTTGAACTGGGTGTTGAACTGGATGATGAACGTTTGGTTGCGGTATTTAACCGTTTCAAGGAACTGGCGGACAAAAAGAAAGAAATTTTCGATGAAGACCTGATGTCGATTCTTTCGGATGATGCCAGTGTTGATGCTGAACGAGTGAGGTTGGTTAGTCTGCATGCCGCTTCCGGCACCGGCGATACACCGGTTGCGGCGGTGGAACTGGATATTGAAGGTGAAACGCACAAGGCGACAGCGGAAGGCGATGGCCCTGTCGATGCCGCTTTCAAAGCGATTAAATCGCTGGTTGAACCCAGAGGTAAGTTGCTGCTTTATGCTGTCAATGCCATCACCGCCGGCACCGACGCGCAGGGCGAGGTAACCGTGCGCTTGCAGGATGGCGACCGGATTGTGAATGGGCAGGGCTCGGATACCGATATCGTCGT
>CAYUBK010000255.1:0-2104 GCA_964442955.1 uncultured Zetaproteobacteria bacterium
ACTGCGTATCCGCACCATAACCGGTCGTAGTCAGCGTTTCCGCCGCCCATTCCAGGCTATGCCCCAGGCTACGCGGATCACCTTCCAGATAATGCATGCCCAGCATGTACAGCAGCCCGAACACAAGCACGGCGACAGGCAGGCAAGCCAGCAGTATCAACAGTCTGCGTGTCGACCTGCGCATCTGCATCCTATAAACACCCCCGCCCGGCGACCATCCGGTCAAGCATATTGCTCTTGTGGATAGAAAACATACAAGATTCATTCATTACCAATAAATCGGCATCACCGGCATTCAGCACATCCGCTTTTCCCATCGTGGCCAGTTCGATAAATAGCATGATATACCTCAGAAAGTTGAATGAACTCGGTTATTAATTACCGCATCAATACCAATCAGCAATCTGCAAACCATCAACGCGTGAAAATTCTTTTGTATTATGTGTCACAAGGGTGCCCTGATGAACTATCGCAGTACCGGCAATCAACGTGTCCATCGGGCCAATAGGATTTCCTGCTCCCTCCAGCGAAGCCCTAATCAGCGCTGAACTACGGGCCTCTTTAAGCCCAAGCGATAAAATCGTGACAACACCTGTCAGAGTATCCAGTTGTTGGCGACGCTTTTCGGGTGACTGTGATTTGGCCAAGCCCACTTCCAGTTCATATAAGACAATCGATGGAATAGCTATCTCTCTCGGTGGATACCGCAATAATCGCTCGGCGACCTGTCCCAGCCCCTTGAAATAGTAAATCAGCGTATTGGTATCAAGCACATACATCAGAAGGATTCACGTTGCGCATCATTTCCGGTTGTCTGCCTGATATCTTCTGCAGATGGAAAATCCGGCCAGATGCCAGCCAGTTGTACGACAGCCTCAGGCCATTCACTACCGGCCTTTTCATGAATCACACGCGCAACCCATTTGCTTTTTGAAATGCCTGAAGCTTTCACCGCCGAATTCATTTCAGCTTCGGTTTTATCATCAAGATATACTGTAACCTGACCCATTATCACGCCTCACAGAAACACATATACATGCAAGTATATGTTAATCCGCAATGTTTGTCATCCCCGAATGATGAAAATTTTCACTTCCCTTATCCCGGCTTATTCATGAATACTGGTGCGCTCTCGCTGGTTCATTTGCCCGCAACGAATTTTTCTCAGTCATCCGTAAGCATGGCTACGGCCTTCCTCGAAAAAATCCTTTGCAACAAATGTCCTGCGCGATCATCACACCGATTCATGAATAAGCCGGGTTAGACATTTGTCGGAATACATCTGAACACCTCTCCCTCCAGCGCTATTGAATCAGCAGGTTCTAGGAATCTGCTCGCCGGTCAGCATCGACACAATACGATGGCTGCCCCAAGCAATCTGCAAGACCAGCGGGTGCCGGGCATCAGTCACCACATCGCCGATGATAGCCGCGTCTGCGCCTTTCCGGTGTGCCCGTATCCGTTGCAACAACGCTACGGTAGGCAGTCCGCCACGGGTCGGATCACGCAGGAAACGGAGTGCAGCGCCGCTGGCCAGCATTTGCTGCACCAGATCATGCAGCGGCTGACTGTCCGATTGCAGATCGGTCGAAAGCCCCAGTTCATCGCGTGCAGCCAGAATCGTAGCGCCATGATCGCCGACCGAGCCGGATACCAGCACCTTATCCCCTGCCCGGATCTCTTCGGCACCCAGACTCAGCGCATCCGCCACCGTGCCGATACAGGCCGTGGTAATGAACAACTGGTCAGCTGCACCATGCTGAACCACTTTGGTATCGGCGGCGACCAGCGCCACGCCGCAATCCCGCGCCGCTCGCCCCATCGAATCGACGATATGTTGAAGCAGCGACAGCGGCAGCCCTTCTTCCAGGATAAAGCCAGCGGTCATATAGCGGGGTGCCGCGCCCATCATGGCCGTATCATTGACGCTGCCGTGGATGGACAAACTGCCGATATCGTCCCCGGAAAACAGATCGGCTACACCACATGCGCACCTGTCGCCACCACAAGCCGTTCGCCCGGATCGGGCAGCAACGCGCCGTCATCCGCCTGATCCAGCATCGGATTGGCGAAAGCCGGCTGAAACAGCTCCGCCACCAGTTAC
>CAYUBK010000256.1:0-2073 GCA_964442955.1 uncultured Zetaproteobacteria bacterium
AAGCGTTCGGTAGCGTGCCGGATGAGGTTGGCCCGTCGCCAGCCGGCACTGCGATATAACCCTGAGCACTAAGCCAGTAATTTTCTTCAGCCTTTGAGACATATTGAAGATATGATAATGCGGATGCGTTATATGCCTTTTGTTTGTAGGACATATACGCCGGAATAACGATGCTGGCGAGGATGCCGATGACTGCGATAACTATCAATAGTTCGACCATCGTGAAACCCCTGGCGTGTTTACCTTTTAGCGGCATGTTAGCTCCATGATGGTTTTTGATTGTGTGGGTTCTATAAGTTCAATAGCCACTGTCAAAGCGGGGTGCCCCAGCCTGAAGACAGAAAGGTAGTGATTGTTTCTGATTTTGCATCACTGGCGGCGGTTGCCTCAGCTGCTTTCTTGGCTCGCTTCTGGGGTTTACTATTGGAATCCAGCCCGTAAACCTGCGTTCCATTAATATGTCCTGTAAAAGCGACAAAATCAGTGCCTGTGGCATTACTAGATGCTGTATCCGTCCCGGTAGCCGGGAATACGCCAACAATATAACCCACCCCGGATGGCACTGTTGTGCCTGGCACAATGCCTGTGGGGCCGGGGCCATCGCCGGCGGGTACGGAGATAAATGTGTGACCATCCACCCAATAATTAGATTCGCCAGTGGCAATAAAATTGATGTAGGAAATTGCTGAAGCGTTATATGCTTTAGCTCTGTAACCGGAAAAGGCAGGCATGGCGATGGCTGCCAGAATGCCGATAATTGCAACGACAATCATAAGCTCCATCAACGTAAAGCCGAGGCTGGAATCATTATTGATGTGTTTTTCAGTCATCTGGGTGGCGGCGAAGAAACAGTGTTGGCGAATGATATTCGAGCATGTATTCGCCCTCCCATGTTGGCAAAGCCCCTAAATAATCAGGTAATAAGGCTGACATAGTTTCAGGATAGGCGCCATGCTTTCGTGCATACCGGTCAAGCGCCTGTTGCACCTGCAAGGCTTTTTCAAATGCAATGATATCTTTGCTGTATCTTTTTTTTTCGCCTTCATCCTTAGTAGCGGAAAGCATGCCTTTCAGCCATATCAGCCCCGTTCGAATATTGCCGCCGCTGGCCATCAGCATACTGGCCAAGTGGCCGATCCATTGGGGAGAGTTGGGAATATTGCTGGCAATTCGCAGGATTTCTCCGGCCTTCGTAGGTTCATTCAAATAATGAAAGTAATTGAATCCTTCAAAAAAAGGTATTGCAACTTCATTGGGCAGGGCGCTTCTACCATGATCCAGAATCTCATTGGCTGCCAGAACAAACCTGCCGCCTCTGTGCGCTAAAACGGATTCGCTGCGATAGTACGTATCGAGGAACTGGGGGTGTAAGCGACTGATGGTCTTGAAATGGTTGCCCATGATTTCCAGGTTGGCTTCATCCATCTGTTTATTGAGACCGCCTAGATAGACGGCGGTTTTGATAAACAGGGACTCAGCAATCAACTGACTCATGTAGCTATGCCCGAGCACATTCAGTACGCCGGTAGGAAGCGAAGGAGAAATATCGGCTGATGCGATGCCAGCGCGTTTATCCTGGGTGGCAAAGAGGAACCCATAACAGACAAGCAGGATGGGCAAGAGCATGAATACTCGCGATAATGTCATACAATATCTCTGCGCTCATAAATGATGCAGGATAGTAGCAACACGATTGCTACATAAATCGATATCAGCCCAAACGGCATCCACACAGACATCCCGATTATACCCTCAATGCTCTGCTGGCTTAAAACGCTATCCTTCAAATCCAGCACGCCAAAGTCAGGGAAAAGCATACTCATACCCTGTAGTATGTGATCCAGCCCCTGAGTCGATGTTTCAGTCTGTTGGTGAATGGATTCTCTAACCACGGGCAGCCCAGAGCAGATCAATGAATAAGCCAGCGTGATCAGCATCACCGGGAATGCACCTCTGATAGCAGAGGAGATAAGGATGACAACGGCCAGGTGTGTGAGTAAAATCGTTTGCAGCGCAAACCACGCGACTATGAAATGGCTGATGGAAAAGACCGGAAAATAGACTTCTCCAATT
>CAYUBK010000257.1:0-2039 GCA_964442955.1 uncultured Zetaproteobacteria bacterium
CCAACCTGATGAGTCTGGGCGGACTGGCCATTGCCATCGGCATGATGGTGGACGGTTCCGTGGTGATGGTGGAAAACATCTTCAAACATCTGGAGCAGGTGAAGGAAGACGATCACGGAATTGCATTGCGCATTACCGAGGCTGCCCGCGAGGTCGCCCGTCCCGTGTTATTTGCGGTGCTGATTATCCTGATCGTATTCACGCCGCTGTTTTCACTGGAAGGCGTGGAAGGCAAGTTGTTTACGCCGATGGCGCTGTCTATTTGTTTTGCCATGTTTGCTTCGCTTCTGGTCGCCATGTTCGCCATGCCGGTGCTGGCCACGTATGCCTTCACCAGGGGTGTAAAGCACAAAGACAGCCCGGTTTTGGCACCGCTGGCACGCATCTATCACAGTACCCTGCGAACAGCGCTTCTTCATCGAAAACGGGTGGTGGGCGGCGCAGTGGGTGCGCTACTTGCCGCATTGACACTGGTTCCCTGGCTCGGCACCGAATTTGTGCCGGAACTGGAAGAAGGGACGCTCAATATCCGGGTGACACTGAACCCCTCTTCTTCGCTGGAATACGCCAGTGGCGTTGGTGAAAAGCTGGAGAAGATTCTGGTCGAGAACTTCCCCGAAGTGACCTATGCCACCGCCCGCACCGGCCGCGCCGAAATCGGCGGTGATCCGGAAGCGGTATCCAATGTTGAAATCTTTGTCGGTCTGAAGCCACATGATGAGTGGACTTCCGCAACGAACCGTGAAGCATTGCAGAATCTGATGCGCAAGAAGCTGGAAACTGTGCCGGGCGCGCTGTTTTCATTCTCCCAGCCGATTGCGACGCGTGTGGATGAGATGCTTTCCGGCGTCAAGGCGCAACTGGCCATCAAACTGTTCGGACCGGATTTACAGGTGTTGGCTGAGAAAGGGAGGGAAATCGAGCGGCTGACAAAGAATGTGGAAGGCACACGCGATGTGGCCATGGAGCAAATCGAAGGTGAAGCACAACTCGTGATCCGCCCGGACCGGGATAAACTGGATCGCTACGGCATCCCGGTGGATGCGGTCATGAGCCTGGTCTCGGATGCCATTGGCGGCGTCACCGCCGGGCAGGTCATCAAAGGCAATGAGCGTTATAACATCTATGTGCGTCTGGATAAGAAATACCGCAGCAGTCCCGAAACGATTGGTAATCTGATCCTTCAGGCGCCGGATGGTGCCTGGGTGCGCCTGAATGAGGTGGCGCGGATTGCGGTGGAGATGGGTCCGCCCATGATCCGGCGCGATGACGTTCAACGCCGTGTCGTCATTCAGTGCAATGTGGAAGGACGGGATATGGGCGGTCTGGTCGCCGAACTCGACCAGCGCATCCACAAGGAGATTCAACTCCCTCCCGGTTATACAGTGGTCTTTGGCGGTCAGTTCAAGAATCAACAGCGTGCGCAGGCAAAGCTGATGATCGTGGTGCCGCTATCACTGCTACTGATCTTCCTGCTGCTTTATTTCGCCTTCCACTCAGCGGGACAGGCATTGCTGATCATGCTCAATGTGCCCATGGCGCTGATCGGCGGAATTCTGGCCCTGTTTGTCTCCGGTCAATACCTGTCCGTCCCCTCCAGTATTGGTTTTATCGCCCTGTTCGGGGTGGCTGTTCTGAATGGCGTTGTGATGGTGGATGCCATCAACAGACACCGCAGGGACAGCAACGATATGGACGAATCGGTATGCCGGGGTGCGGAAAGCCGTTTCCGGCCAGTCATGATGACCGCGACAATCGCAGCGCTGGGATTGATCCCCCTGCTATTGGCCACCGGCATCGGCTCGGAGATTCAGCGCCCATTGGCAACCGTGGTCGTCGGCGGTCTTGTCTCCTCGACGGCGTTGACGCTATTCGTGTTGCCCTGCCTGTATACGTTTTTCAGCGGTGAAAAACGTATAAGGGAGGTGTCATGAAGGGCGGCATTTCCATTTTTAAGGATGCTACTGCCGAAAAAGATCATTTTCCTGAGTAATTCATCATTCACATCCGGTCAAACAGCACAGGCAATTCGGAAATCT
>CAYUBK010000258.1:0-2035 GCA_964442955.1 uncultured Zetaproteobacteria bacterium
GTGCCGCCGCAGGGTGGGCGTAAACACCCGCAGCAGGAATTTATGCAGGTGGATACCACCAATATCCTGTTTGTGCTGGGTGGTGCATTTAATGGCTTGGAGAAACTGATTGAAGCCAAGGGTAAATCCCGTTCGATTGGATTCGGGGCTCAGGTCGAGACCGATGATGAAAAAGATATCGGCATCATCTTGAGTCAGGTGGAGCCGGAAGATTTGATTAAGTTCGGCTTGATTCCGGAACTGGTCGGGCGTTTGCCTGCCGTGGCAACGTTGAGCCATCTGGACAAGGATGCGCTGCTGGAAATTCTGACCGAACCGAAAAATGCTCTGGTGAAACAGTATGCGGCTTTGATGGCATATGATGATGTGGACGTCAGTTTTACTGACGGCGCCCTCGATGCCATTGCCGAGAAAGCCATTGAACGCAAAACCGGTGCGCGCGGCCTCAGGGCGATTATGGAATCGGTGATGCTGGATGTGATGTACGATATCCCGACCCTGACCGGCGTGGAAAAATGCGTCGTCAATCGCGAAGCGGTTGAAGGCACATCCAAGCCGGTGCTGGTCTTCAAAGGTGATGGCGAGCAGCAGTTGGAAGCAGCATCCTGACCTTCTTCAACACACCGCTCAAGAAAGTCAAAGGCAGGAACCACAGATAAACGCGAATGAACGCAGATGAGAAGCATAGTCAACTCCATTGATTATGTCTTTCTCTGCGGAACTCTGCGTTCTCTGCGGTGACAGCTTTTTCTATTTAACAGGAGCTTCAAGTGGCCGAATGGAACAATAACGAAATCGAAAGCGTAGATATGGATGATGAGGGTATGCTGCCGGTATTGCCGCTGCGCGATATTGTGGTGTTTCCGCATATGATTGTGCCGTTGTTTGTTGGCCGTGATAAATCGGTAAAAGCGCTGGAAGAGGTGATGGCCTCGGATAAGAAGATTTTACTGGTGGCTCAGAAAGATGCGAGCCATGATGATCCGGGCGCTGATGATTTGTATGGCGTTGGTACGATTGGCACGATTTTGCAATTATTGAAACTGCCGGATGGCACCATCAAGGTGCTGGTTGAGGGTGGTCCCCGTTTGCTTGTTCACGATGTCAGCTTTAACGGCGATTATCTAAGCGCCCGCTATGCATTGATGCCTGAAGAAGCCAATAACGAGCGTGAACTCGATGCGGTGGCTCGTTCGCTGATCCAGAAATTCGAGTCCTATGTTAAACTGAACAAGAAACTGCCGCCCGAGGTGATGGTTTCTGTCTCTGCCGTCGATGAAGTTGATAAGCTGGCAGATACGATTGCCGCCCACCTAAATCTGAAAGTGGAAGATAAACAGGCTCTACTGGAAATGCCCGGTGTGATGGGCAGGCTAGAGCGTCTGTATGCCCACATGGAAGACGAAATGGAGCTGTTGCAGGTCGATAAGCGCATTCGCGGCCGGGTGAAACGCCAGATGGAGAAGAGTCAGCGCGATTATTACCTTTCCGAACAGATGAAAGCCATTCAGAAAGAGCTGGGCGATGAAGATTCAGCCAGCGATTTGAAGCAACTGGAAGAGAAGATTGCAAAGCTGGGCCTGAGCAAAGAAGCCAAAGAGAAAGCGGATGCCGAGTTTAAACGTCTGAAAATGATGCCGCCGATGAGTGCTGAATCAACTGTGGTGCGCAACTACCTCGATTGGCTGATTGATGTGCCGTGGAAAAAACGTTCGCGAGTGGGCAAAGATATCGGCGCCGCCCAGTACATCCTGGATGAAGATCACTTTGGTTTAGAAAAGGTCAAGGAGCGTATTCTGGAGCACCTGGCGGTGCTCAGGCTGGTGCGCAAAATGAAGGGGCCAATTCTGTGTTTTGTGGGGCCTCCTGGTGTTGGTAAAACATCGCTGGCCAAATCCATTGCTCGCGCCACCAAACGGCAATATGTGCGTATGAGTCTGGGCGGCGTACGCGATGAAGCGGAAATCAGGGGCCATCGCCGCACTTATATCGGTTCGATGCCGGGCAAGGTGATTCAGTCGATGAAAAAGGCGGG
>CAYUBK010000259.1:0-2003 GCA_964442955.1 uncultured Zetaproteobacteria bacterium
GATGCGACCAGATAAGCCATCGCCACCATGTTTGCAGATAACATGTTATCCCCTACTTACGTTTTTTGAACATGGCCAACATACGCTGGGTCACCATGAAACCACCGAAAATATTGACTGCAGCCAGTCCCACGGCAATCAGACCCAGCACAGAAGCCAGACTCATTTCAGCCGGCCCGGCAGCCAGCAATGCACCGACAATAATAATACTGGAAATCGCATTGGTGACGCTCATCAGCGGCGTATGCAGCGCCGGCGTCACCGTCCATACCACGTGATAGCCGACGATAATCGCCAACACGAACACGGTGAACGAAAACACAAACGGATCAACACTCGAGGTGTGCGCTGACTGCGCAGCCTGACCTATCGCTTCGACATTCACGATGCTTCCCCCTTCGACAACAGCTGCGGCTTGAGAAACTCACCACCCGCACACAATAGCGCCGCATCGATCACTTCATCATCCCGATTGATTTGCAAGCTGCCATCTTCCTGCAGCATCGGCGCGATGAAATTAAACAGATTGCGTGCATACAGACTACTGGCATCGGTAGACATCAGGGCAGGAATATTGGTAATACCAACCAATGTAACGCCGTGCTTCACCACCACAGCATCAACTTCAGACAATGGACAGTTGCCGCCCGCTTCCACTGCCATATCGACAATCACCGAACCGGTTTTCATCGACTGCAGCATTTCTTCGCTAATCAATACCGGTGCAGGACGACCAGGAATCAGTGCCGTGGTAATAATAATATCCGACTTGGCCGCATGTTCGGCAATCAGTTCGGCCTGACGCCGTTTATAATCATCATCCATTTCTTTGGCGTAACCACCGGCATCTTCGGCATCGGCATCAGCTACCACTTCGACAAACCTGGCGCCCAGGCTCTCCACCTGCTCCTTGGCCGCAGCACGCACATCAAAGGCTTCGACATTCGCACCCATGCGCCGGGCAGTGGCAATGGCCTGCAAACCGGCCACACCTGCCCCCATCACCAGCACTTTGGCCGGTTGCACCGTCCCGGCAGCTGTCATCAGCATCGGAAAAAAACGCTGGTAATGCTCCATCGCCAACAGCACAGACTTGTACCCGGCGATATTGGCCTGCGAAGAGAGCACATCCATGGACTGGGCGCGCGAAATACGTGGCACCATCTCCATGCAAAAACAGGAAATTCCGGCATCGGCATAAGCCTGCAACAAGGTATTACCAAACGGATTGACCAAACTGGAAACAGCTGAGCCCCGTTTAACATGGGAAAGCTCTTCGGCATTTAACGAACGCACTTTCAGAATCAAAGCCGCACCGGCGCAGGTTGCTTCAAAACCATCCGCCAGTGTAGCGCCCTGCTCAGTATAGTCCGCATCAGGATAATTGGCCGCAGCACCGGCACCTTTTTCAAGCACCACATCGCAACCGGCAGCAATAAACTTCTTCACCGTCTCAGGTGTAGCTGCAACGCGTTTTTCATTGGATTGAGTTTCTGCTGGAACCGCGATTAGCATGGAATGATCTCCGGAAATTCAGCCCGTCAAAACCACATCGCCAGTGACGGTTGGTGAATAGTAAGAATACAAGCCATGATTACAAGCGCAAAGCGACTGGGGTTACTGGAGAAGCGCTGGACTTGAGCTGACTTGATGCAATCGCAGGATACAAACAGACCGGTCTGGCATGTGGAATTTTTCTGAAGCTTTTAGAAACAAAAAAACATCCCCCGGCAAAGCCGAGGGATGTTGGTTCGATCAAGTGATTGCTAGTTTCCGTGAACCGAGCGCATGGAATTTGGCGTGGTCACAGAGCCTCCGGTTCCCGGGGTTCCGGTTGAACCATCAGCACAGATGCATGAAGCAACACCCGGAGGGCATGCGCAACTGCCACTATTATTTCCGCTATTATTGTTGCCGCTATCGCTGTTTGAGTCCTTGGAGCCCTGATCTTTAGAGTCCTTGGAATCCTTATCCTTGGAATCCTTGTCCTTGGAGTCCTTATC
>CAYUBK010000260.1:0-1975 GCA_964442955.1 uncultured Zetaproteobacteria bacterium
AGATGGATATTCAGACACCAGCAGCGGCGTGTCTGTGCGTCTGGCTGCATCAGCAATAATATCCGGCGGTGGTGCCCCGCGTGTAATGATGACGCCGGCCAGATGCAAATCAAATACAGCATCAACTGCCTGCTTCTGCTCTGCCTCCGTACGCGTAGCCAGATAGCTCAATTCGGTCTGTCCGATCACTTGCAGGCGGTAGTCGCTCAGATGCTCAATATAACCGGCAAAAGCCAGCGAAGGTTTCTGCATACGGGGATGGTCAATATAGCGATCCAGCCCCTTCTCTCCGGCCAGAAGGTGCATCTTCGCCGCCTTACCCTGCTCGGCCAGCAATTCGCGAATGGTAATGCGACGGGTTTGATGCATCAGTCCGCCAACCACCTAACACGCATTATTATTTAACCCGGACTAACGCTGGTGGCAAATAGCGATGCCACTTCAGAGGGACTTCCGGCCTGCATAAGCTGTTGTCTGAAACTTTCCTGTTGCAGGTTTCTGGCCAGTTGTGCCAGTAGCTCCAGGTGCTGCCGATCATCGGAATCCGGCACCAGCAACAGCACAACAATATGCACAGGATTGCCATCAATCGCTTCAAAATCAATGCCGTTAACATGCCTGGCCAACGCCAGCATCGGCGTTGCCAGATCAGACATGCGACCATGCGGTATCGCTACCCCATGGCCAATGCCTGTACTACCGAGCTGCTCACGCGCCATGACGACTTCCATCACCGTATCCGGATCAATGGAAGTCAGCGTATTGGCCAGCTCGGTAATCAACGCTCGCTTGCTGTGAGCCTGTGAATCGAGCTGAATATGCTCGGCAGTTAGCAGTTCCATAAAATCTCCCGCATAAAATTTCCGCTTCGGTCAGGCAGTTTCCGGCTCAATCCAGCTTAGAGCGCCATCAGCTCGCCGATAGACAGCATTGAGTTGTTCGGAATGATCATTGGTAAAAAACAATAAATCACGACTACCGAGTTCCAGTTGCATCACCGCCTCATCGACACTCATCGGTTTGGCTTCAAGCTGCTCGTGGCGAAGCGTCTCCGGCTGATGATCTTCGGTCAACTCTTCACGATCATTGGCCAAATCCAGCACTTTGTGAGAGACTTTAATTTCTCGCGCCTGTTGCTGACCCACATTGCGATGACGGCGCAATTTGGCCCGATAACGCTTGAGTTGGCGATTCAGCTTATCAACCACGCCGTCAATTGATGCATACATATCCTCCGTCTCATGCGTGCCATGGATATTAATACCATTGGCCTGCATGCTCACCTCACAACGTTGCCGAAACTTTTCCACCGAAAGCACAACGTGGACATCGACAACATGATCAAATGAATGTTTTAAATGTTGCAGCTTGTCGCTGACATACGCTTTTAACGGGTCTGTGAGTTCAACATGACGCCCTGTGATGGATACTTGCATAGTGTTACCTCCGTTTTTTGTAATGAAGTCGTAAAAAAATCCATCCATGGACTTTTTACGAGGCCATCATTTTTGGCGTGATTTTGCGGCACGCCGCCGCTGGCTGCTTGGTGGCAGCCCCAACTGTTCACGATATTTAGCCACGGTTCTGCGGGCAATCTCAATGCCTTCAGCCTGCAACCGGTCTGCAATGGCCTGGTCCGAAATAGGCCTTGCCGCAGGTTCGGAATCAATCAGCGCTTTGACCCGCTGCTGCACTCGATAGACGGAAATCATGCCACCACCGCGCGTAGGTAGTCCAGCCGAAAAAAATCGTCTGAGTTCAATCAGGCCGATCGGCGTATCGGCATATTTACCATTGGTAACCCGAGAAATCGTTGATTCGTGCAAACCGACATCTTCTGCCACATCCTGCAAGGTCAATGGTTTGAGTCCAAGCACACCGTATTCCAGAAAAGCACGCTGACGCTGGGCCAGACAAAGCGCCACTTTCATCAGTGTTTCACTGCGCTGATCCAGCGCATGCAGCAGCCATTTTG
>CAYUBK010000261.1:0-1938 GCA_964442955.1 uncultured Zetaproteobacteria bacterium
TCAGATTCCAAATATGTCGTGCAGGGCATGACCGAATGGATTCACAACTGGAAAAAGAAAGGCTGGAAAACTGCCGGCAAAAAGCCGGTTTCTAACCTGGAACGCTGGCAGGCGCTGGATGGGCTGGCCGCTATTCATGATGTATCATGGCAATGGGTGAAGGGGCATGCCGGTCACGAAGGCAACGAACGCGCCGATGAACTGGCGCGTCAGGGCATCCCTACTGTCTCCTGATGACCAGTCGGATCAATGATATGCAATTGTACCGGCCAGTGCCGGGATTCCAGACGATCAGGGTAAATTTCATGTGCGCCGCTGGATTGACGAAAAAATAATTTCACCACCTCATCGGGCTGTACATCATCGAGAATCAAAGTGGTGCCTCCCAACGGGTGCAGGCCAGAACGCCTGTCGCAACACAGGTCGAATTTTTTTTCCTTGCGTTTTTTCTCTGTTTTAAATCGGTGCACCGAAGTATCATTGAAACGCGTTGGCTCATCCGCATCATCTGCCTGAAAGCGCAGCCATAGCTCTCGCCCGGCGGGTTGATTGGCCAATTCAGGTAGCTGGCCGGATGCCAGAAACGCAATCGCCCATGGTTCTGTGATACGCGCGCCCAGATGGTGATTTCCATCCACCGTAAAGTTGGCCACCCATGGCAGCCATGCATGCGAAGCGCGCACAACCAGATCGCCTCGCAACAGCTTGTTTTGCTCCATGGCGTACACGTTCAGCACCTGTTTACCTTCGAGTTCGGAACCATCCTGGCTATTTAATTGCCATAAAAAATCACTACCGGGCAATAACTCGCTGGCCTGAATATTGCCAGTGTAGGCAATATTGCCAATCTCGACGAGCACATTAGCGATATTACTGCCAAAGTGCGGCGTCGATAAAAATAAAACCCGGCGAATCGGATTGTCGCCCATGTGTTCCGTCAAATACTGCCGAACCAGTAACCCGCCCATGCTATGCGCAACGACATCAACCTGATCATAATTTTTCAGATAACTATCGAGTTGCTCTTCCAACAATTCAATGGGTGGCAAGCGGTTGGCTACAACAGCAGTTCGATAGTTAAAAAAGTAAATATCTCGTTGCAGTTGTTGCTCCATTGCCATCAGCGCGCGTGGCCCCGGCCAGCTGAATTCACCACCATTCCAGCCATGAACCAGAATAATGGGCACGGAATCGGGGTAATCAGCTTGTAGCTGTTGTTCAAACCCTTCCCACTCACTCCACAGACTTGAGGATACCTGCCTGCTGGTTTTGGCGGAGCAAGCAATGAGTGAAACCATACAAAGTATGAGCAATAGCCGGGAAGTCATACGCAACATGTCGCAATTATCGACGATCACTGGCGACATGCCAACCATCACGATATAAAACGCTTCTTGGCAAGCGGATGCAGGTATGGTTTGATTACCAACATGAAGATGTTCTTTGATTTTTTCCCGGTTCTGCTCTTTTTCATCACCTACAAGATGTATGATATTTACACAGCTACGGCCGTCCTGATTGTCGCCTGCGCCATCCAGACTTTCGGCCATCGCATCATTAAAGGCAGGTTTGAAAACTCCCACCTCATCACACTGATTCTTGTTGCCCTGTTCGGTGGATTGACCTTGCTCTTGCATGATGAAGTGTTTATCAAATGGAAACCGACTGCCATTAACTGGCTGTTTGCTCTCGTATTCATTGGCTCACAGTACATTGGCAAAAAAACCATTATTGAACGCATGATGGGAGCCAACATCACATTACCATCCGCCGTATGGACTAAACTGAATGTCGCCTGGGCGCTGTTCTTCATCATACTCGGAGCCCTGAATCTCTACGTCGCCTTTTCATTCGATACCGACACCTGGGTGAATTTCAAACTATTCGGCCTGATGGGATTGACCTTCATCTTCATCATCGCCCAAAGCTTTTATCTGA
>CAYUBK010000262.1:0-1933 GCA_964442955.1 uncultured Zetaproteobacteria bacterium
CGCCAGCCGCAGCTTCCGGTTTTTTCGCGCCCATCAAGGCCTGCCCCTGCTGATAGGGCATCTACCACAATTCTATCCATGCCATGGCATTGGCATGGCCCGGTGTCAGCACAATCGGCAACAACAGTACAGCCAACAACACACCGCGTCGGAATGCCAGCGCCAGCAACGGCAACACCAGCAACAGCAACCACGGCCCCTCTTCACGCCACAAATCAGTTTGTAATTTCTCCTGTTTGGAAATCTGATCGGTCATGGACGATTTCAGGCCGGGGATAACATTGATATCCGTATTATCGAATCGAATCGGCTGATAGATGCCGTGACCGGCATCGGCCAAATCTCGCAATACCGGAACCTGCAAACGAGGAATGACAATATTGCCATCGCTATCTTTGACAAAACCGCCCGCTTCTCCGGCAGCAGGAATCGGTGCACCCGCCTCTGTTCCAATCCCGATCACGCTGACGCGATGGCCTGCGTTGACCAGTTTTGCGGCGATATCCAGTGCATCCGCATCCACCCCGTCCGTCAACAGCAACACCGTACCACGTTTGATGGCGCTGCGTTTGAATATCGCGCCGGCATGTTTGAGCGCCGTCGATGCACGACTACCCTGCGCCGGCATCATATCGGGCGTTAAACTATCGAGCATGGCCAAAATCGCATGGTTATCGCTGGTCAACGGGACCACATCAAAAGCTGCACCGGCAAACACGACCAGCGCCGTCTGCCCTTCCTTGCGCACAGACAATATATCCTGCAATTTCTGCTTGGCGCGCTGTAAGCGATTGGGTTTCATATCCTCAGCCAGCATGGAGCGCGATAAATCCAATCCAATCACCAACGCCGACTGGGCGCGATATACCGGTTGCGGCAGTTGTTGCCACGCAGGGCCGGCCAGGGCCATCAGCGCCAGAGAGCCGGCCAGCATCAAAGCCGCCAATGCCATTTTCGAGCGATTCTGGCTCCCGCCGCTCTCACCAACCAGATAGGATAGCAAATCCGGATCGCAGACTGCCGCCCAGCCGTCCCCACTCTGGCCTTTGCGCCAGACATACAGAGCCAGCCACAGCCACAACGGGAGTGCCAGCAACCACCACGGGCGCAGGAAATGAAAGGCCGCTAGGGTTTCCACGATTTTCTCCCAGTTTGGCTCCCGAAAGCTCGCGCCACCAGAAAACCGGCAGCCAGCAACAGCGCCAATCCGAGCGGCCACATAAACAAAGCGTGGCGCGGACGATACACCTGCTTGTCTTTCTCAACCGGTTCCAGCTGATCAATCAACTGGTAAATCTGTTGTAACTCGCTGGTATTGTGGGCCCGGAAATATCTACCACCGGTCTTTTGAGCGATTTCGGTCAGCGTTTTTTCATCCAGTTCCGCCGAAGGGTTCACCTGCCGTGAGCCGAAGAACGATTCAATCATCATCGCATCCGCGCCGATGCCGATGGTATAAATAGTCAGCCCCCGTTTCGCCGCCAGTTCCGCCGCCTGTAACGGAGCAACCGCACCGGCGGTATTCACACCATCGGTCAGCAAAATCAACACCTGTTCGGCACTGGCACCCGTCTCGCCTTCCTGTAATCGTTTGGTCGCCAGACCAATGGCATCACCAATCGCTGTCGCCTTGCCAGCTAAACCGATCACCGCCTCATCGAGCAAGCGGCGCACGGTTTTGCGATCAAACGTCAGCGGCGTTTGCACATAGGCTTTGGAGCCGAATAAAATCAGACCAATGCGGTCCCCTTCGCGGCGCTCCATAAAGGCATCGGCCACCGCTTTGGTCGCCGTCAGCCGATCCACAGCGCTGCCTGATATCTCAAAATCCTGAATCTGCATGGAACCGGAAATATCCACCGCCAACATCAAATCGCGCCCGCTGACCGGCAATTCCACCGCATCACCAACCCATTGCGGACGCGCCGCTGCC
>CAYUBK010000263.1:0-1901 GCA_964442955.1 uncultured Zetaproteobacteria bacterium
TTCATAGACGTGTAATGTTACTTTGCGTATGGTTGCGCGCCCTGAGAAAAGAGATGCGGCTATTTGAACGGGAAACAAACAAGGCACGTCAGGCTGGTTTCTTTGCAGGGATGAAAAACGCATTGAGGAAATCAAAACCACCCACAATCTGATTGAGTTCTGTGGCCAATGATTGAGGTTTTGAGCGATGTTGTTCAATTTTAAATTTATGTGTATCGACAAAGATGTCGATCAGGAGAAACGAAGTGAGTGAAATTGTAAAAGTACATGGACGTGAAATTTTTGATTCGCGCGGTAATCCCACCGTTGAAGTGGATGTGGAGCTGGCATCGGGCGCATTTGCCCGTGTTGGCGTGCCCAGCGGTGCCTCCACCGGTTCGCGCGAAGCGGTGGAATTGCGTGATGGCGATGCGCGTCTGAGCGGCAAAGGTGTACGCAAGGCTGTTGGTCATGTAAATACAGAAATTGCGACTGCGGTGGCAGGTTTCGATGCGGCGGATCAGCAGGGTCTGGATGATAAACTGATTGCGTTGGATGGCACACCGAACAAAGGGCGTCTGGGCGCCAATGCGATTTTGGGCGTATCAATGGCAGCAGCCAAGGCGCAAGCGGTTGAGCAGGGTCAGTCCTTGTTCCGTTATCTGGGCGGCGCGGATGCTAATCTATTGCCGGTGCCGTGCATGAATGTGATTAACGGTGGCTCCCACGCCGATAATAGTATCGATTTTCAGGAATATATGATTGCGCCGGTTGGCGCGTCCTCGTTTGCGCAGGCACTGGAAATGGGTGCGGAAGTTTTTCATGCGCTTAAATCTGTGCTGAAAGCTGGCGGTCATGTGACTGCGGTGGGCGATGAAGGTGGTTTTGCGCCGAATCTGGGTTCCAATGAAGAGGGCATCACAGTGATCCTCGAAGCCATCGAAAAGGCCGGTCTCAAGCCCGGCGATGATGTGGCGCTGGCCTCCGATATGGCTGCATCCGAATTCTACCATGATGGTGAATATGTGTTGGCGGGCGAAGGCAACCGCAAGTTTGATGCAGCGGGACTGGTGGATGTGATTGCATCGCTGTGCCGCCAGTATCCGATTATTTCTGTCGAGGACGGGCTGGATGAAGGCGATTGGGAAGGCTGGAAACTGCTGACCGATAAACTGGGCGATAAAGTGCAACTGGTCGGTGATGATTTATTCGTCACCAACCCCGAGATTCTCAAACAGGGCATCGACAAGGGCGTGGCCAATGCATTGCTGGTGAAAGTCAATCAGATCGGCACTTTGAGCGAAACCATTGCTGCCGTGAATATGGCACATGACGCCGGTTATCGTTGTATGATGAGCCATCGTTCAGGTGAAACCGAAGATGCGACGATTGCCGATCTGGCCGTATCAATGGCGACCGGTCAGATTAAATCCGGTTCGGCCTCGCGTTCGGATCGTATGGCCAAGTACAATCAGTTGCTGCGCATCGAAGAAGAACTGGGCAGTGCCGCGCGTTACGCCGGTCGGGCTGCGTTTGCTCGCTGATCGGCACGCTGATCTGCCTGAGTAGGCCTGACAACTTCATCTGATGGGTGGACGCATTGGCAGATGGCTGCTCTGGTTTGGCGGAGCGGCCATCGTTGCTTATATGTTCTGGAGCCTGGTTTTTTCGGATCATGGTTATCTGGTCTATCAGCAGGAAGCTGCACAGGTAGATCAACTGGAAGGTGATCTGGATGCTGCAAAAGCCGAACGTGAACGCCTGGCCAAAGAAGTGCTCCGGCTCAGAAATGACCCGAAGGCGCTGGAAGAACTGATCCACAGGGAACTGGGTTATGTCCACCCGGATGAATACATGGTGATTCGGCGTGAGGGGGAAGCTGTGAGGCGTGAGGGGCTAGGTGTGAGGGGTCAGGAGTGAGG
>CAYUBK010000264.1:0-1883 GCA_964442955.1 uncultured Zetaproteobacteria bacterium
ACTTTGGTGAATCACGCCGATAATTTCAATGCCACTTTTTGATATTCTATAAAAAATGATATGCCGCCCTTCCGGATAACTGCGGTAGCCTTCTTTGACTTCGTCTCTTTTTTTGCCCAGTTCCGGGTTAGTGGCCAGCCATTCGAGCCGCTTCTCCAGTTGAGCCAAATATATGGAGGTTTGCTCTTCTCCCCATGTGTCCATGGTGTAATCTCTTATACTGACAGTATCCTGTTGCGCAGCTTGAGAAAGCAGATACCCCGGACTATTCATGAATCGCCGTGATGCTTACGCCGGGCCTTTGTTCGCAACGGACAGTGTGGCCCCGAAGTGGCATTCCGAGGAAGGAGACCGTAGCCGTGCATACGGACGACCGATCAGGTGAATTGTGACCGGAGGAAATACCCGTGGTGCGCTTGCGCAAGAGGATATACCCTGGGGTACGAGGGATTCGGTGTGGACAAAGGAACAAGCAAGGGCGCGGCAGCATTTGTGAATAATCCGGGGTAAGTTGCCATCGCCGCTTATCTTGTCTTGGTCCGGGTTAATTCCTTAAAAAACGTGCGTCCGTCCACGCCTTGACCCCTGTCCAGTTGGAGTTCCCCCACGGAAAGCCTCACCCGTAGCCGTTCAAGCTTGAACTGTCTGTATTCTTCCGATGACATGATGACAGCAACCGACCGCCCGTATTTCTTAATGCTTACGGGCTCACGCTGAACAGTGTCAATCAACTCACCGAAATGGGTTTTTGCTTCTTTTGCCGCTATGCATTGCACGATTCAACCTCCAATGGTGATTACTTTAATTCCCTTGGGGTTCAATTCCCCGCAGCTTGCTGCGACATGAATGAACCTTCTGAGTCTGTAATACCCCGCTGCTTGCGGCGGGGTAGTTTATTTTTAACCATTATCAGAATCATTGTCAATTTGTGGCCTTAACCTCGCAGGCTTGCTCCAAACTGTTTGTGCATAGCCGTGACAATCGCATTCGAGGCCGCATCGGAATCATCCTGCGTCAGCGTGCGGTCCGGTGCCTGCAGAGTGAAACGCACGCCAAGGCTGATCTTGCCTTCGGGCACACCCTTACCTTCATACATATCGAAAATACGCGCATCGGTGAGCAGTTTGCCACCAGCCTTGCGCGCCGTTTGTAAGATATTCTCAGACTGAACGCCACGCTCAAACAGAAATACCAGATCGCGTTCCACGCCCGGAAATTCAGGCAGCGCCGCAAACTTCGCGTTTTTACCTTTGGGCAATATGTCGAGATTAATGTCGGCGACAAATACCGGAGCATCAATATCGAATCCGGCAGCGATATCATCATCCACCCTGCCGATCCGGCCAGCTTCAACGCGGCCCACCAGAATCCTCGCACTCTGGCCTGCCTGCAAGCCCTGAATCGAGTCATCGACAATGAAACGGCCTGTTAATCCCCGCAGCGCCAGCCACGCTTCAACCGCACCTTTCAAATCAAAGAAATCGGCTGCACGCGCAGCTTCAAACCACTCATCCCGGTGAGCCTCACCGGTCATCAGCCATGCCAGCATGTTTATTTCATCATATCCGGCATCCGTTTTGGCATAGATGCGCCCCTGCTCCGCCAGCGCCACGCCCGCTTGCTGCCGGTTCAGATTATGTCTGGCGGCACTCAGCAGTCCCGGCCAAACCGAGCGGCGCATCACGCTCATGGCATCGGAAATCGGGTTCATGAGCTCAATGTCCGTGCCATCATCGGCGACAAACAGCCGCTGTTCGCTGGCGGACACAAATGCATACGTCACCACCTGCAAAAACCCACCGGCGACGGCATCATGAATGGAACGGTTCTGTTTGGCCGGTGCGGTTGTTGCCAGCGGAGGCAGCAGTTCGGGAATTGCATCG
>CAYUBK010000265.1:0-1881 GCA_964442955.1 uncultured Zetaproteobacteria bacterium
GCGTATCCTCGCATGTGGGCGACCAGTTCGGCGCATCCAATGCCCATTTGCTGTCGCGCGTGTTCGGCTGGTTCTATTTCGCCATCAATGCCGGAGCCTTTATCTCCATGCTGGCCACACCTTGGCTGCTGACCACCTACGGCGCATCTGTCGCGTTTGCTGTGCCCGGCATCCTGATGCTTATTGCCACCCTCACCTTTTGGTCTGGTCGCCACCGCTTTGCCCATGTGCCGCCAAGCGGCATGGCGTTTGTGAAAGAAGCATTTAGCGGAGATGGACTGAAAACATTGGGGCGGTTATCGGTCATTTATCTGTTTATCGCCATGTTCTGGGCGCTGTTCGATCAAACAGGTTCGAGCTGGGTATTGCAGGCAGGGCACATGGATCGCAGCGTATTGGGTTACAACATTCTTCCCTCCCAGATGCAGGCCGCCAATCCATTGCTGGTGATGTTGCTGATTCCGCTATTCTCGTACCAAATTTACCCGACACTGAACCGTTATTTCCAGCTCACCGAACTACGCAAAATCAGCATCGGCATGTTTGTCACGGTGTTTGCGTTTGCGGTGCCATGCTGGATACAAATGCAGATTGATGCCGGCCTCTCCCCGCATATTCTGTGGCAAGTGCTGGCCTATGTTCTGCTGACCTCTGCCGAAGTGATGGTATCGATCACCTGCCTGGAATTCTCCTACACGCAAGCGCCACAGCGCATGAAGTCCTTTGTCATGGCCTTTTTCATGTTATCGATTTCGCTGGGCAATTTGTTCACCAGCGCAGTGAATTTCCTGATTCAAAATGACGATGGCAGCAGCAAACTGGCCGGAGTCGATTACTTCCTTTTTTTCACCGCCCTGATGCTGGTAACCGCTATCATTTTCGCGATTGTCGCCCGTTTCTACAACGGCCAACGGCATCTGCATCAGGAACAGTCAGGGTTCAATATTGGTGATTGATTGCCGATAGGTATGATATGAGAAGAGATTCAGACCTATCGATCCATACTGCAGAAACGGAAACTGCGCTATTTCAGCAGCTGGTTGTCGATGCGGAAAATCAGGCACATCTTTCATTACCGGAGAACCTGGAAAGTTATCTGGTTTTTTTATTGCAACGCTTTCATAAAAATTCCGATGGCCTGTATGAACCATTGGCACTCAAACACCTGCATGCTGAGGCTGAGTCTGGCCGGCGCCGTCAAGCAGAACTCCGGGATACCGGCGACAGCTGTCTCATTCTGGCTGGCCTGTTCCCGGAACAGGCCAAACGCCGCATGGTGGGCATCAGCTATTTTGTGAGTCTGGGCCGCAGCAGTTATCATGCGCTTGCCTGTAGCCTGAAACAGTCACATGCCGAACTCTACCGGCATATTTGCCAAGGTTTTGGTGCCATGCTCGATGTGCTTCAAATTGTGCACGGATTCACAAACAGACAAAACATCTTAAGTCCTATGGATGCCTTTGACCTATGGTCACAAACTGGTAGTCAGCGTGCGTTACAGCATATCAACCAAGGCCGTATCGCCATTCCTGTACGTAGTCATCAGCGCCGTTTGTTCTAATCTGACAACTCATAAAACCCTTGTGCTGATCTGTCTTCATCTGCGGAACTGTTAATGTTATACCACTGAAACCACGGGGCTTCTTTATCTGCGGCGGGAGCCGCCTGGGCGTCGGCCTCGGTTTGGACCATTCCTGTTGGGGCCTCTGCCGGAGCCGGGTTTACCGCCGGGGCGATTGTGTTGTTCTGCCCGGTCTTCTTTGCCCTGCCCTTCGGCGCTGGCACCCGGGTGGGTTGGTTTGCCGATGTCCAGCATGTCCGTCTCAATATTAAATAACGGAACCTGGCGGCTGATATAGGCTTCAATATCCGGTAACCCGA
>CAYUBK010000266.1:0-1871 GCA_964442955.1 uncultured Zetaproteobacteria bacterium
GATGAAAGCCAAAGAGGAATTCGATCTGGATATGCACCAGATTTCACGCGTATGGCAGCATGGTTCGGTGGTGAGTTCATGGTTGCTGGATCTGACCGGCGATGCGCTGGAGCAGGATGGCGACTTATCTTCCCTGTCCGACTGGATGGATGATTCCGGTGAAGGACGCTGGACAGCCAATGAGGCGATTGATCTGGGCATCCCGACACCGGTAATGACGCTGGCCTTGCAAATGCGTTTCCGCAGCCGGCAGACAGATGCATTCGCAGGTAAGATTGTGAACGCACAACGCGCCGGTTTCGGCGGCCATGCCATCAAAGCAGCCGATGACTGATTCCACGGTGGTGGATATGCATATTCATCCATGCGCTGATGCAGAAGCCGTGGCGCAGTACGCTGCCGATGCCGTAGTGAAAGCTGCGGCATCGGCGATTGCCGAGCGCGGCGTATTTCACTGGGCTCTGGCTGGGGGCACCACGCCGAAACGCTGTTACGAGCTGCTGCGCGATGCCGATATCGACTGGCCGAACGTGCATATCTGGTTTGGCGATGAGCGCTGTTTGCCGGTTGGCGATGCCGAACGTAACGATCAGATGGCTGATGAAGCGCTATTGAATCATGTGCCGGTTCCGTCGGCACAGATTCATCGCATGGATGCCGAACTGGGGCCGGAACTTGCTGCGGAGCGTTATTGCAAATTATTGGCCGATGCGCCGGTCATGGATCTGGTATTGCTGGGTATTGGCGAAGATGGGCATACTGCCAGTCTGTTCCCGGGCAATCTGGCGCTGGATGATCAACGGCTGGCTATCCCTGTTTACAATTCCCCCAAACCGCCCCCCGAGCGGATCAGTATGGGATATGCCGTACTCAATGCTTCGCTCCGCTGTCTTATTATGGTGGCAGGAAAGGGCAAAGCCGATGCCATATCACGAATCAGGAATGGCGAGCGCTTGCCAGTTGCGCGCGTAGCCGGCAGTGAATGGCTGATTGATCAGGATGCTTTTGGTGCATCAACATGAAGCATGTTGTGCTGCATGAGACCAATAGAAATCTTACCAATTAATTGGCCGAAATCGGCCAAAAGCAGTCATTCAGAACCGAACATTAGTTAGCTCTCAATCTTTTTGTAAGTTCACTGCCGCCATGTTTCTCTTCGCTCATTTCACTCATCCATTTTTCAACATCACCGTCGAACTCGGTGGTCATTCCAACTCCAATTTCAATTTGCTCACGCTCCAGTTTGTAGATCGCCTTGTTAACTTCATGAATAGCTTGCTCATACTTGATAGCAATATCCAACACCTGTCCTGTTGTAATTTCACTTATGATATAACGATGAATCACACGGTTCCTATCATTGTACAAAGCACCCAGCTTTTCGTGTAGTTCGGAGGTGATAATTTCATTCTTTAATGCAAATTTATATATTTGGCGTTCTGGGATTATTTTATCATCTTCTTTTTGCATTAAAAAAGGAATTATGATTTCAGAAGATTTTGTTTCAATTTGATGCTTAAGGTTTAACCCCATACGCAGTGCCCCATCAATCACGGATGCGCCCAAACACACTGATTCGATGAAATAGCCATTATCGTTAGCTCTCTTATACAGTTCAACCGCACCAGAATAACCCTTCATAAAGCTATCAAGATAGCTGTTTCCCATTTCTTTCATATTGCCTCCGTATGTTTGGAAACCATACGGCTGTTTGTAATGTGACGAAAGTATTAAGGGTATACCCCTTCTATTCCAAATGTCCGATTTTGGCCAGCAGCGGACTTTCAGAGTATTCCGGCGACATAATACATAACTAATGGTGTTCCGCTCAGGACTCCGCAGGTTTAATCAACGGATACGGTGCCAGGCAT
>CAYUBK010000267.1:0-1860 GCA_964442955.1 uncultured Zetaproteobacteria bacterium
TTTTTTTGCAAAAACACCCACGTCCGTTGAGGGAAGTCATCTGTATACGAAAATAAAATCAATAGCCGGAAGCAGTAGTGTTCGGGAGTATATATTTGACGATTATCTGCTGCTTTACAGTCTGCATAAGGAGAATCTATACCTGCTCGCAATAAAGCATCACAAACAACTTTCATTCGACCTAAAGGGGCACTGGTAAGCGCTTACGCGGGTGGAAGATCACTTCCCCACTCAGCTTAAATCTGCTTACAATTTGCTCCCATAAAAAAAAGTTTCCCTCTACGTCCATGCTGCCCTCTGTGCTCAAATTCTTTTGATCATGCCTGAATAGTTGCGGAAATCATGCTGCATCGCCACCATGCAGCCATGCAAGCTGCAAATGCACAACCCATGGCGCTCACAGAAGCCTATCAACATTGTCTGGATATCGCACAAAACCATTATGAGAACTTTCCGACAGCTTCAAAGCTGTTGCACGCTGACTTGCGCCCTGCCGTAGCCGCTATTTACGCCTTTGCCCGGCATGCCGATGACCTGGCCGATGAGGGTAATGCCTCTCCTGAGACCAGGCTTAAACAACTCGATGCGTGGGAAACATTACTAGAGCGCTGCGAGCATGATGATGCCATCCACCACCCTGTTTTTCTGGCCCTTGGCGACGCCATTCGCACACGTAAACTCGATATTGAAGAGCTCGATAACCTTCTGATCGCCTTTCGCATGGATGTCAGTATCCATGCTTATGCGACACGGGACGAACTGTTGTTTTACTGCAAACACTCGGCCAATCCGGTCGGTCGGTTGATGCTGCAATTGCACGGTATAAACCGTGCCGATGCAGTCTATTGTTCTGATAAAATTTGCTCGGCACTACAACTGATTAATTTCTGGCAGGATTTGAGCATCGATTTGCCGAACGGGCGATGTTATATGCCGGAATGCTGGCTGAAGGAGGTTGACCTCAGCGGCCAGCAACTGCTGGATAACGATGTTTATTCCGAAACCTTTCGCCCTGCACTGCTCAGAGCCATCAAAGATACGCGGCAGATGCTGGATGATGGCGCCCCCCTGCTCTGCATGATTCCCTTCCGATTGCGTGTGCAGATAGCAGCCACATTGCATGGCGGGCGGCGCATGTTGAACAAGATAGAGCAATCGACAGACCCATTGACTGAACGTACCTCGTTGAATAAATCGGAATGGATACGGTTAATATTGCCGATATTAAAAGACACCCTGTTTCCGCCCGGATCGCACAGCCATGAATCCTGAACAATACTGCCGCGACAAAACCCGTGGTTCCGGTTCCTCATTCTTTTATGCCTTTCTGTTTTTACCCGAAGACCAGCGTCGGGCCATTATGGCGCTCTACGCTTTTTGTCGCGAAGTCGATGATATTGCTGATGAAATCAAGGAACAGGATGTAGCGCTGCCCAAACTTGCGTTCTGGCGTGAAGAAGTGGGCCGGGCTTTTGCCGGCAAAGCGCAGCACCCGGTTGGCAGAGAGCTATGCTGGGCCAAAGAGCATTTTCCGATTGATGAAGAACTGCTGGTCGAAATTCTCGATGGCATGCTAATGGATGTGATGCGTAAACCGATATTGAAGTCGTCGGATTTATCACTCTACATTTATCGTGTGGCCGGCGTAGTTGGCCTGCTGAGCATCGAGATTTTCGGTTACAGCAACCGCAAATCCCGCCATTTCGCCACCTCGCTTGGCGAAGCGCTGCAACTGACTAATATCTTGCGCGATGTCGCTGAAGATGCACGCATCGGGCGCATCTATCTGCCGCAGGAAGATCGGATTCGTCATAAGATCCCTGATCAGGCCTTCAAGGCTGGCGATTGCAATGATGGCAT
>CAYUBK010000268.1:0-1823 GCA_964442955.1 uncultured Zetaproteobacteria bacterium
ATGCTGCCGAGATTGATGCCGAACTGGATCGCCAGTCGCAACAGTATCCTGAAGAGCAGCGTGAGCAGTTCAAAACATGGATTCGCGGTCAACAGGAACAAATGGCCTCGGTGAGTGAAGGCTTGCTGGAACGTCATTGTATTGCGTATATTGCCTCAGAAGCCAAGACCAAAGCCGTCACCAAAGCGTTGTCTGCATGGCAATCTGAACAAGAACAGGGGTAACTATTCAGCTCACCACTGATTTGTCCGATAGCTGCGTTGAAAAATGCTCACAAAAAGGTAGGAAGCCGTTTGCACAACCGATAGGTTGCCCGAGAGGGGCATGGATGCCCCGAATGACTTACACAAGTAAGCTGCGCTTTATCGCCTTGTTCTCGAACAAATCAGCGGCAATCTGAACAGTACCAATGATTTTATATGCGTGCTGAATAAATGCGCGATATAGTGAGTTAATAATAGGAGAATATATGAATCTGGTTCCAGTGGTGGTCGAGCAAACAGCAAGAGGGGAACGCTCCTACGATATTTTTTCCCGCTTGCTCAAAGAACGCATTATTTTTCTCAATGGGCCCGTCGATGATCACATGGCCAACCTGATTATTGCCCAGCTGCTGTTCCTTGAATCTGAAGGGCCGGACAAGGATATTTATCTCTACATCAATAGCCCCGGCGGCGTGGTGACCTCCGGTCTGGCGATTTATGATACCATGCAATATATCCGCTGCGACGTATCTACTCTGTGCGTCGGTCAGGCTGCCAGCATGGGTGCACATTTGCTGGCGGCGGGTACGGCGGGTAAGCGCTACGCACTACCCAATGCACGTATTATGATTCATCAGCCGCTGGGTGGATTTCAGGGGCAGGCCACCGATATCGAAATCCATGCGCGTGAAATTCTCAAGCTCAAAGAGCATTTGAATGAAATGCTGGCAGGACATACCGGACAGCCGCTGGACAAGCTTTCTGATGATGTGGAACGGGATTATTTCTTGACCGCTGATGAGGCGAAAGTTTACGGTTTGGTTGATGATGTGCTGACTTCCCGAGCGGATGTGGACGAAAATCAGGCTAACCGAGGTTCAGATGACGACGAAAAATAGCGGCGGAGATAATACTTTATATTGCTCGTTCTGCGGTAAATCGCAGCACGACGTCAAAAAGCTGATTGCCGGACCAACCGTTTTTATCTGCGACGAATGCATTGAATTGTGTAACGAAATTATTGTCGAAGAGCTTTCCGGCGAACAGAAAGAAGACGGCAAAAAAGATAGTGGATTGCCGCGCCCGACTGAAATCAAGGCGTTTCTTGATGATTATGTGATTGGTCAGGAAGGGCCTAAACGCTTGCTGTCCGTGGCAGTTTATAATCATTATAAACGCATTGCCCACAATGAAAAATCCGATGTCGAAATCTCCAAATCCAATGTGCTATTGCTTGGCCCTACCGGTTGCGGCAAGACGCTGCTGGCCCAGACACTGGCGCGCGTTTTCGATGTGCCATTCGTGATGGCCGATGCGACGACGCTGACCGAAGCAGGGTACGTGGGCGAAGATGTCGAGAATATTATTCTGAAACTGTTACAGGCGGCTGATTACGATGTTGAAAAGGCCCAGCGCGGCATCGTCTATATTGATGAGGTGGATAAACTCTCGCGTAAATCGGAAGGCCCTTCCATTACCCGCGACGTATCAGGCGAGGGCGTGCAGCAAGCGCTGCTAAAGTTGATCGAAGGCACCGTCGCCGCTGTGCCGCCACAGGGCGGACGCAGCCACGGCCACCATCCCTATGAGTTCCCATGAGTTCCTTTGAGTTCCTGCGGA
>CAYUBK010000269.1:0-1806 GCA_964442955.1 uncultured Zetaproteobacteria bacterium
GTGGCAATGACTCGGCCACCGGCGTGGCCTTCACACGCAATCCGGGCACCGGCGAGAATGAATTTTACGGTGAATACCTGGTTAATGCACAGGGTGAAGATGTGGTGGCCGGTATTCGTACGCCGAAAGCGATTGCCCAGATGGCTGATGAAATGCCGGACATGCATCGCCAACTGGAATCATTGCGCAGCAAACTCGAAAATCATTATTGTGAAGTACAGGATTTCGAGTTCACCATCGAGCGGGGCACGCTGTACTGCCTGCAAACTCGCAACGGCAAAATGAATACACAGGCTATGGTGCGCACTTCAGTCGAACTGGTGGAAGAAGGCTTAATCAGCAAAAAAGTGGCGCTGCTTCGCATCGCACCCGAATCATTGGAGCAAATGCTATTCCCGCGCCTGGACCCCAATACAAAAATTAAACCGCTGGCCAGTGGCCTGCCAGCCAGCCCGGGCGCAGCTTGCGGCCATGTTGTCTTTGATGCTGATCGAGCCGAGGCGCAAGGCGGTACGGGAAAACGTATTATTCTTGTACGTGAAGAGACCAAACCGGAAGATATTCACGGTTTCTTTGCTTCCCAAGCCATTCTGACCAGCCGGGGCGGCAAAACCAGCCATGCCGCCGTGGTGGCACGAGGCATGGGTAAGCCCTGCGTAGCCGGTGCTGAAGGCATTGAGGTGGATGTGATGTCCCGGCGCGCCCATATCGGCGATGTGGTGATTAAGGAAGGTGATTTAATCACCATCGACGGCACCAGCGGTAATGTCTATATCGGCGAAATCCCCACCGTGGAAGCCGAATTCACCGAGCAGCTGAAAACGCTGCTGACGTGGGCCGATGGTGAAGCACGTATGAAAGTCATGGCCAATGCGGATGTCCCCGAAGATGCAAAACGCGCCCTGAAATATGGAGCCATGGGGATTGGATTGTGCCGCACCGAACGCATGTTCAACGCCTCCGACCGCTTGCCCATCGTGCTGGAAATGATCGTTTCCGATAATATCGAACAACGTCAGGCCGCACTCGACAAACTGTTACCGATTCAGCGACAGGATTTTATCGACTTGTTTACCACCATGTCGCCCAACGCGGTAACCGTGCGTTTGCTGGATCCTCCGATTCATGAATTTCTCCCCTCGGAGCAGCAACTGCTATCCGATCTGGAACAGCTGAAACACCTGCGCGACTCCATGCGCGGTTCGGAGATTCTTGCCGACACCATCAGCCTGCTCTATCCGGGCGGTATTCCGGAAGGCGGCTTGCCTCAGGTCGTTCAAGTGGCCGACTCATCAGTTGTCGATGAAGCGATTGAGAAAAAACAGGCGATTCTAAAAAAGGTACGCACCCTGTTTGAGGTAAATCCGATGTTGGGCCATCGCGGTGTGCGACTTGGCATCACTTTCCCAGAAATCTACGCCATGCAGATTCGCGCTGTGCTCGAAGCAGCCTGCGAATGCCAGAAGCAAGGCATCGAAGTACACCCTGAAATCATGGTACCGCAGGTCTGCACTTCGGAGGAGCTCCTATCCGTACGCCTCAATGTCGAATCCATCCGGGATCAGGTGGCTGCCGAATGTGGCGATGAGCCTGTCTTCAAATTCGGCACCATGATTGAAGTGGTGCGCGCCTGCATGCGGGCTGGGACGCTAGCCAATGAAGTGGAATTTTTCAGCTTCGGCACCAACGATTTAACGCAGGCGAGCTTTTCCTTCTCGCGTGAGGATGCTGAGAACAAATTCCTGCCGATGTATAACGAGGTAGGTATTTTACAGGATAACCCATTCGAAGTGCTTGATGCCCACG
>CAYUBK010000270.1:0-1772 GCA_964442955.1 uncultured Zetaproteobacteria bacterium
ATCAATCAGGGATACCAGCCTTCTGCGGTTGATCAGGCCGGAAACCTGATCATGGCTTAGCATGTGTTGCAGTTGGGCGTCACGTTGTTTGCGTTCGCTAATGTCATGGACGAAACCGAGGTAATGGCGCTTACCTTCGATCCACATCTCGGCCACCATCAGCTCAATCCGGAATGTCCGGTCTCCTTTTCCGAGAGCGGTCAGCTCACGCCCTGGCTTGCAGATGATTCGGGGTATGCCGGTTGTCTGGTAGCGGTGGATGTAGCCATCATGCGCGCTGCGGTAAGGCTCTGGCATAAGTAAACTGATATTTTGGCCAATCAGTTCGGTTTGCGAATAGCCAAACAAGCGTTCAGCTGTCGGGTTGAATGACTCAATCATGCCCTGCTCATTGATGGTTACGATGCCGTTGGGAGAGTTCTCCACAATTGCATGAACCAGGGTATGGTTGGCCTGTAATGCTTTTTGCATATTGTTGCTCATGCAGCTACCCGTAGCATCATTGAGTCATCCACGGTGGCAGATCCAGATTACGTAATCTGGATATGATTTTGCGCTGGTACTGCATCAGAAACTGTTGCAGGTGTATGCGCGTGGCCTCATCAGGTATGAGCTCCAGGCCGGCACGGTATTCACCTTCCATCTGCTTGATCCAGCGAATGGTTGCCGGCACATTGAATTCAACATCTCCCGGTTGCCAGATGCATGTGACTCTGTCGCCAGTTTTCAGTTCGCCACTGTTGATCAGTTTGATGCCTATACTGTGCGGAAACAGCAGCCCTAATCCCTTCATCGATTTATCGTAAATATGTGCCTGGATTTTTTTCCTGCCCTGTAATGTAATCGGAACAATCTTGTCCATGGCTACGCGGACATTGTTTCTGCGGGACATCAGATCCGATTCAATGCCTGCAATAGCCAGGCGTAGCTGGCTGCCCCGGCGCTCCACCCCGTTCACTGTCAATCGCATACAGTCGCCGGCAGAAATATAGGCGGTATTCAAATCATCCGAGGCGGCAAAGACCATGCCGGCGTCGGTGGCGAATTTGACATCAATGATGTCATCCGCAATGTCCAGTAGTTCCAGTTTGGCACGGACAGGAATTTCCTGAAAATAGTTATGCAACTCGATTTGGCGGTTGCGCAGCCAGATCACCTTGTTTTCGGCCAGCACCCTGGCTTTTTTTTCACCTTCCAGTGAATGTTCCCATGCCGATTCAGCTTGCTCGACAATCACAGCCTGCAAGTTGTTATAATGACCTACGCAATCAGAAAAGGCCGTAACCTGATCGGACAGGCTACGTTTTCTGGTATCGATCAACAGCCAGTGAATATTACTCCATTCACAACGTAACAGCGTTGCCAGAATTTTTCCGGCATGGATGCCTGTGCCCAGAAAGTTCCGTACGATGGTATCGAAAGACGTACTTGCATTGGCATATAATGCATGCTGAACAAATGCATCAAGGTTCTGGATATTGCTGTCGGGCAGTTCCTGACTCAACTGCGAGATCAGGTTGTCTTTGAGTTGTTCTTTTTCCCTGGCCATTTTCATATGATTGTCATCCTTACATTCATCGTGTTATTCCGGTGCTGGATAGATTACGTCGCCGTCCGGTTGCTGCCGGCGGTGCGATCAGGTCAGCAGTGCCTTGACCTGATCAGCAAAGCGAGACGGGTCGATAGGTTTTTGCAGGTAGGCGAAGAAGCCGCTGTTTAACAGCTGTTCTTCATCTCCTTTCATGGCTGAAGCCGTCAATACAGCCACGGGG
>CAYUBK010000271.1:0-1763 GCA_964442955.1 uncultured Zetaproteobacteria bacterium
GGAAAAGCTGGGAGCCGTGATCGGCACGGATGATCCTATCGTGGTTTCTTTCGGTTTAATGTTTACGCGCGATCCAAGCATGACTGCAACGGATATCACCAACTTTGCCACCGTCGGCCAAGAGGCCATCATCAATGGCATGGAGGCGGAAATGACTGCCAATGGCGTGACTGCTGCCCAGATGACCGCATTCAAGAGTAAACTTATCCTCAACACTACGGCGGGCGCGAAGGATTTACGTTCATTTACCGTATTAACCAAATCAGCAGTGGATACACCGGCGCAGGCCAAGGCCGACCTGGCCAAGGCATCGGGCCTGATTGCGGATACCTTCGTGGATGCCGCCGCTGCGGCGGGCATTGATCTGGATGTGATATTAACGGCCTTTGATTCCGCCGACCTTAAACTGGCAACCGGAACGCCGGGTGGAACTGCATTGGGCAATCTGTCCACGAAGTTCCAGAACAGCATGAACCAGTCTGTGGGGACCTTCTTTACCCGACTGGCATCGGCGAAGATGAAGCAGCGCTATTCTGCAACGCTGACGACGCTGAATGCCACCAGCGCGGAAAAGACCCGCTTCAACACAGGCGTGACAGCCTTGGCTACGGATATGGCTGAGGCTGATACGCTGTTTTCGCCGTATTTCGATGGCACCTATGATGCCACCTCGGCAACGACGGGAATGAATGAAACATTGAACGCGGCATTCACCGCCAGCCATTTGACCGATACACACACAGCGGCGACACCGGATGCGATAGGCGCGGGTATCAATGTATGGAATGCGTATCTCACAGCCAATCCGGGAAGCACATGGATGGCAGGTAACCTTTCTTTAGGGCTCGATCCGGCGGTTGCCAAGGTGCAGGAAGCCATGAACTACATTTACAGTAAGGCATTCGACTCATTCGCCACTACCATTGCATCCACCACCACTGAAATCAACGACATGAAAACCACTGTTGCGAATGCCCTGAACCTTGCCGGCGGTGTAAGTGATTTACCGAGTTGGTTCGGCACCTACCAGGGCTTTGACGGCACGTCGAAAAACTGGCCGATTCCGCAGACCGCGTCAGTCAATTTCATTGCCTCAGCCGTGTCGGCGGGGGGCTCGTTCGGGTACACGCCCGACACGAACGCCGATCTTCCGGTGCCTCCGAATATGGCAGAATTCATGGGAACCTGCGACAATGGGACTTCATTCACGCAGACTGCATGCGGAACAGCTGGCGCTACCTGGACAGCCGGACGGCAAATTTTTACGGGCGGGGTGGATCTTGTATCTCAATCGTTACCTGCGTTGCAAAACATGCAGCAGGATCTGCAAATTATAGATTTCAACCGTTTTTACATCTGGGATCCGGGCAATGCCAAAACAAAAGGCAACCCGAAACGGGCGCAGGAACAGGCCGCGAAGAAGACCTTCATTCAAGGCCTTGCCAGAGTGGTTGGCCATATCAGCGGCACCCAGGACGGCGCCACCGCCTTTACCACGGCGCAGAAGAAGGCTCTGGTTCAGGCGCAGCAGCAGCCCAGCCTGGATTAGGATATAACTCAGGTATTGTCTTACTCTCAAAAAGGGCGGTCACCGGAAACGGTGGCTGCCCTTTTTTGATAAGTAAGTGATGATGAAGTCGTAAAAAATACGTCCATGGGCTTTTTATTTCACGGAAAGTGACAAAGTAAATTCAAGGGTGAATTTACCTGCAGGTTTCATTATGGTTGTTCGGAGTTAGTATTGAACACATGCCCATGTCTGC
>CAYUBK010000272.1:0-1703 GCA_964442955.1 uncultured Zetaproteobacteria bacterium
CCGAAGGGGGAATCAGGCTGTGAAACAATCCGCATTCATTCTGCTGGTTGAAGATAATGAAGATTTTCGGCTTATTTTGCAGGAGTCACTGGAATCGGCCGGATTCCATGTGACCAGTGTGGCCAATGCCACACGTGCGCGCGAAGCCATGTCGATGGGTAAATTTGACCTGAGCGTGCTTGATGTTCGCCTGCCCGATGGCAATGGCATTGAGCTGATGCGCGAATTTCGTCAGATCGACCCGGATATGGGTATTATCATCATGACTGGTTATGCCGAAGTGGATACCGCTGTAGATGCCGTGCGCCTCGGTGCCAATGATTTTCTGAAGAAACCCTTTGATATTGATGAAATGCTGGTTCGCATTGGCGAACTGATGAAAAACAGACAACTGAAAAAGGACAATCTTTCTCTGCGTGAGCAGGTTCGCGGACAGGATTCTGCCGGCCTGATTGGCCATTGCGAATGCATTCGCAAGCTTCAGGAGACGATCAAACTGCTGGCTAATTCGGACAGCACGGTGCTTATTTCCGGCGAATCCGGATGCGGCAAGGAAGTGCTGGCTAAAGCGCTGCATAAAACGGGCAGCCGTTCCGGCAAGCCGATGGTATCCATCAATTGCGGTGCTATTCCTGAAGAACTGCTTGAATCCGAATTGTTCGGTCATGTCAAAGGTGCTTTTACAGGAGCCATTCGGGCTCGTCCCGGTCGTTTTGAGATTGCCAATGGCGGCACCATATTTCTAGATGAAATTGGAGATATGAGTCCCAAATTACAGGTAAAATTGCTGCGCGTATTGCAGGAACGCTGCTTTGAACCGGTTGGCAGCCAGCAAAGCATTCATGTCGATGTGCGCGTGGTTGCTGCTACCCATCGCGACCTTGAAACTGAAATCGAGGCAGGCCGTTTCCGCGAAGATCTCTACTATCGTCTCAATGTTATCCCATTGCAGATCGCTCCGTTACGGGAACGCGGCGAAGATATATTCCTTCTGGCGGATCAGTTTATCAGTCGCTTTAATACTGAAAAGGGCTCCAATATTTCCGGTATTTCTGACGATGTTAAGCGAGCCATGCTGGCCTATGCCTGGCCGGGCAATGTACGCGAACTACAAAACCTTACCGAACGCGTAACCACGCTGAAACGGGAAGGTATGATTGAACTGGAAGACTTGCCAAGCCGCATGCTCACCGATAAGGATCGCGTCTTGCAAAGCTTTCAGATGGATGTGCAGTCTGCAGCCAATATTGATCTGAAAGCCACCGTCGATGAGTTTGAAAGCCACCTTATTCTTTCAGCCTTGCAACGCTTCGATTGGAACAAAAACCGCGCCGCCAATTTTTTGGCGATGAATAGAACGACACTGGTTGAAAAAATCAAGAAAAAGGGTCTGCAACCCATCGAATCTTGATCCAGCCCACCGCCTGTATGCGGGATTGCTTTTTCCTGACCCGGCATGGCCGAAACTTATAGGCTTGAACCACAAAGACACGAAGAAAAGACTTAGCATATCCATCTTTCTAAGACGTTCTTCGATTGAGCTCTCTGGCGCTATGTGGATGTTTCCAGCATGTTTTTTCTTCATTCTTCGTGCCTTTGTGGTGAAATATCTTGTGCAGTTTGTAGAAGATATTATTGCTAACCCGGATTATTCATAAATACTGCTGATCCCTCGCTTGTTCCTTTGTTCTCAACAAATCCCT
>CAYUBK010000273.1:0-1691 GCA_964442955.1 uncultured Zetaproteobacteria bacterium
TGGCGACCGGATCAAGAAATGAGCGGAAGGTCACCGTCAGCATCAGATAAAGCAGAATCAATCCCAGCCCGAAGGATTTCAGTAGTCGTCCGCCTGATTCCGCCATCTGCTTATATGAACCTTCATAGTGGATGCTATAACCATGCGGTAGAGACATACTCGCAAGTGCCGCAGCCACTTCACCATGCAAGGCGCTGACAGCAACATTCTGCCGCCAGCCCAGCACATCAATCGTTGGTTGCAAATACTGATGCGTCTGTGCCGTCGGCGCGGATATGCGCGTTGGCGCAGCCAGTGCTGCCAGCGGTACAAACTGCCCGTTTTTCGCCCTGATGTTGATAGCTCGAATACTTTCCAAGTCAGCCCTCTGGTCTTTTTTGAGGCGCACCCAGACGGGGATCGAATTTTCTCCCGGCACCCGCATAGAGCCTGCCGGAGCACCGCCCACGGCTACGGCGACCTGCGACGCCACATCTGCTGCCGTCAGTCCATATAAACGGGCTTTGGCCGGATCGACATGCAAAGCGATTCTTTCCGAATGATCCTGCCAGGTTCGTTCTGTACCGGTTAGCCCATGTACGGATTTCAACCGTTGCATCACCTGATCAGCAAATCGTCCCAGCACCGCAGGATCAGGCCCTTGCAGCATGACATCAACCGTTGCACGAAGCGAAGATAATGGCGTAGCGCCAAATGGGGAAACATTGGCTGAAATCAACCCTGGAATACGGTGCAGGCGTTGCTGAATAGCTCGGTTAATATCAAAAATAGTACGATTACGATGGAAGCGATCCACGATATTCAGTGTGATTTCACCCTGTTGAAGCAGGCGTGCAGCGCCGAAAGATTTTACACCCGGCTCCGCCCCGATCACGCTGGACATGGAGATCAGCCAGCCGGAATCGAGTTCGCTTTTGATCGTAGTTTCCACCCGCATCAACAGTTTTTCCATAGTCTTATCGTCAGTATCGGGAGCTGCTTCAAAACGAATCTGCGAAATACCCGTGTCCATTAACCTCATCAATTCTTTTCCCTGAAAACGCAATTGCGATACCGATGCCACAAACAACGCCACAAACAGAATCAGAATCAATGCACGATGATCCAAGCCCCAACCAACCAGACGCACATACCCATGTTTTACCGGTTCCATGATATAGCGGGTAAATGGATTAAGCAGCCATGCCAGCGGGTCGCGCGCCCCCGGTTTGATGATCTTCGGCGCAAACAGCGGAATCATGGTGACCGACACCACCAGAGAAGCAAACAGAGCCACCGAGAGCGTCACCGTCAATGGTCGCAATACCGTCTGCACATAACCGCCGATAAACATAATCGGCAACAGCACCAGAATGGTACTGACCGTGCCGGAGGTGTCCGCCATCAGGATTTCATCGAGACCTCGTACGGCCGCCACCTTGCCTTCCTCGCCTACCTCGCGCATGCGCCGCTCGATATTCTCCATCACCACCACCACATCGTCGGCCAGCAGTCCAACCGCGATAATAATGCCCGACAATGTCACCATATCGAACTCAAAACCGATCCACCATAGAATGGCAAAGGTCAGCAGATAGGATAGCGGCAATGAAATCGCCACCACCAGCGCCGCCCGCGAATTACCCAGAAACAGCAGAATCACAATCAGGGTCATGATCACCGCATCGCGCAATGCATCGAGCATATTGCTC
>CAYUBK010000274.1:0-1681 GCA_964442955.1 uncultured Zetaproteobacteria bacterium
ACTGATTCATCACGCACTGATTCCTGGCCGTCGAACAGCTTGGGCCGACCCATGCGCACGATTGACAGCGGATGGTTGATGGCCAGTGCTGCCGGTCGGCGAAAATGGTTGATACCACCGGCACAGATCACCTGCTTCTTGCCACGGCTTTCCTTGATGTCGAGAATCTCGGTGCAAAACCAGCCGGAATCGGCGGCCAGATACCGCCCCAGCTCGAGGAAAAACGTGCGCCCGGCGAAGCCATAAGCATCGACCAGCGCTCCCAGATCTTCGGCATAGGCCGCCGGATCAAAATCGTTTCCCGTTTCCAGATAATCCACACCAAAGCCACCGCCGAAATCAATGATCTCGCAGATTGCCTCCGGATATTGCAGCTCGATCCTTTTCGCCATACCGAATACCAGTTCGCAATTTTTGATCAGATCACCCACGTTAAGCACACCGGATGCCGCATACACATGCAGGCCGCGAAAATTCAGATGTGGAAGCGCCAATATCTGTGGCAGCACGGCATCCAGCTTCTCCTCATCGATGCCAAATTTCTTGCTACCGCCGGAAAACGTTGTTTGCGCTTCATGAATATCGAAGTCCGCATTGATGCGCAGCAATACATCCTGTGTTTTATCCAGTTCGGCGCAAATGTGCTCAAGCCGATGCGTTTCAACCAGGGACTCGGCATGAATCGTGCGAATTCCCTGTTCCACGCTCCAGCGCAGTTCCTCCGGTGATTTTCCGGGACCAGTGTAAATGAGTTGTGACGCACCAAATCCCGCGGCAATCGCCCTCTCTGCCTCACCCAGGCTGGCAATTTCAATGCCCTTTGCACCGGCTTCGTACGCAGTAGCGAGAAATGCCGGGTGCGGGTTGGCTTTCATGGCATAGAATATTTCCACGCCCTGCGGCATGATCCGCTTCAGTTGGTCAATTTTTTTGTGCATGGCCGAAACATCGTAGATATAGCAGTTCAGCGTGCCGCCATTTCCAGCCCGTGATCTGATTTCAGCCTCGATATGCTGCGGAATGTCCATGTCTAAAATCTGACGCTTTTCAGCCGTCTGGCAAGCTCGGCGGCTTTTTCCGGGCCATCCACAAGGGCGGCACGTACATATCCGTTGCCTGGATTGCGACCATCGGCATCGTTGGCGGAAAGATATACGCCGGGCAGCACCGTAACGGCTTGCTGCCCGAATGCTGCTGCGGCAAAGGCCTCGCCATCATCCACTGGCAGCCAGGCGAAGAACGAGCCGACAGGCGATGTACCTTCTCCGTAGGTCTCAAAAAATATCTGCAGGCTTTGGCGATAGATATGCCGCTGCTGCTCTACATGCGTTTCGTCCGACCATGCGGCGGCGGCAATATGTTGCAGTGGTAATGGCGTGGCCGGGCCGGTGTAACTGCGTAATTTGGCAAAACGGGCAATAAGCCGTGCATCACCGGCAATGAATCCCGAACGCATGCCGGGCAGTGCCGAACGTTTGGACAGGGAATTCATAACCAGACAGCGTGCAAAATCTTTACGCCCCGATTGCTGGCATACTTCAAGCAGCCCGACAGGAGGTGCGTCCCGGTAAATTTCTGAGTAGCACTCATCGGCGACGATATAAAAATCATGCCTATCGGCCAGTTTCAGCAGCTGTTTATAGTAAGCTGCATCAGCGACCCAGCCGGTCGGATTGGATGG
>CAYUBK010000275.1:0-1663 GCA_964442955.1 uncultured Zetaproteobacteria bacterium
TGTGATAGGGTACATACTGTCCCTTGGTCAGAAACAGGCGGATATTGGCCATGCGATATTCGCTATCCACCACCTCGGCAAAATCATCCGGCGCGCCGGAAAATGAATAGAGCAGCAAATACTGGGCAATCAGATTGGATGAATCCGGAATTCTGGCCATCTCGGAGCGATTCTCATTCATCACCCGATGCATGCGGCGGATATAATCAACGATACTGATTGTGCCGCCGACAATAGCATTACCCGTCTCCATCTCCTTCTGGAACGCCCATACGGCCCTTAACACTTCCGACCTGTAAAAGGTTTCCGGTTTTTTTCCTTCCAGTAACAGATTATATTGATAGGAGCCGATAAAATGCGTATTGATCACATGATCCGCTTTGACGATGGGCGAACCCGATTTGAAATTGGCCACATATGCATCATCAACATAGACGCTTGATGCCGCCCAGGCCGAGAAGAAGATCAGAGCGCTGGTCAAAAACAGGGTTAAGGTCACATGATTGCCCACCCATAAAGCCAGATGTGCGAGTTTATTGGACACAAAACCGGCTGTTTCGATTGTTTGCGCTCTGGCCTGCCCTGCTAATGCACGGACTTTAAGCATGCGTGGCGCAGCCACCTTCATCAACATCAACATCGCCGGCACCAGCGTCAGCGACACCATCATCGCATAGATAATGCCGACAGCCGCAAACAGCCCCATCATCTGCAATGGCACCATGCCCATGCTCAGAAATGATAAAAAACCAATCGCCGTCGTTACCGAAGTCAACACCACCGGTCGCCACATTTCCTGCATCGTGCCCAAAACAAGCTCACGCCGCCCGCGCTCAGGATTGAGCAGTACCAGTTCATAGTATTTGCCCAGCAGATGAATCGCATCGGCCACGCCAATCGCCATCAGCGTGACCGGCACCATCGTCGTAGTCGGGTATATCGGCACCCCGGAAAAAGCCATGACACCCATTGCGCCGAGCACTGAAAACGATACAACCAACAACGGAATCACCACTCCGCGCAGGGAGCGATAGGTGAAAAACAGCAGAATCGCCAGCGTCAAAAACACCAGCGGCATCATCAGGCCCAAATCCTCGGCGATATACATACCGAGTGTGGCTTCCAGCACCGGTTTGCCGGCTACATAAAACTGTTCGGGCCGATTGGCTGCCAGTGCATTGACCGTGTTCTGCACCGCTTCATATACCTTGAACTTGTCCAGTCCGCGCTTGGCCAGCAGGGCCGTCGGCTCCATTTTTACCAGAATAGCAGCTGCCGAGCCGTCTTTGGCGGCAATGAATCCATCATAAATATCAAAATCATGAATCTGTTGTTGCAAGGATTGCAGCGCTGCCGCATCACCGGGCAGCGTATCCATAAATGGCTCGACTTCCATGCCATCGGCTGTGCCGCGAATATTATCTTCGGTGGCGATAGATACGACATCCTGATCCACGACGCCGGGTAATAAACGAATGTTGTCAGTCAGCTGACGAATCAAGTCCAGCGTATCAGACTGAAAGATACCTCCGGTTTTCTGGACGCCCGGCTCGCGAACCACGCCGACCCAGAGCAAATCGGGCGTACCGAACACCTCTTTCATACGATCATTATTCAGGGTGGCCTGATGTCCGGCCGGAATAAAAGCAGCGGTATCGGTTTC
>CAYUBK010000276.1:0-1645 GCA_964442955.1 uncultured Zetaproteobacteria bacterium
CCAACCATGCCCTGAAAGGGATTTCATTTGCGCTCAAACAGGGCCGGACGCTTGGTCTGATTGGCCAGAATGGCGCGGGAAAGAGTACAGCTATTCGTTTAATCATGGGTTACATGCGAGTCGATCAGGGTAAAATCATCGTGCTGAATGATGAAAGAAATTCTCCCGGTATCCGCCAACACATCGGTTATTTACCGGAAACTTCTGCCTTTCCACCTAATCTGACATGTATGGAGTTACTGCGTTTTGCCGGCCGTTGCTGTGGTATGCCAAAAAAAAAGATTGTTGAACGATCGGAAATACTAACGGACCGCCTTGGCATTCGGGATGTTCGCAACCACAGGTTGAGTGAATATTCCAAAGGCATGCAGCAACGGGCCAGCTTTGCGGCAGCACTGATTCATGACCCCGAATTGCTTATTCTGGATGAGCCGATGTCCGGCCTTGATCCCATCGGTCGTGCGGAGATTATCGGGTTAATCCATGACCTGCGCGGACAGGGTAAGAGTATCCTGTTCTGCTCACATCTTCTTGATGATGTTGAACGTATTACTGATCGTGTCGCTATCCTGCATCAGGGAAATATGCTCTATGATGGCGCCGTCACCGATCTGTGTGCCAGTCAGTCCGACTGGTTCATTGACATGCATGATGGCGGAACAATGACCGCAAATAACAAGCAGCAACTATCTTCGGTCTTGCGTAAGAATGCGGACAAAATTACCGGCATCAGACAACGTAGAGAAAGCTTGCAGAATGCCTTCGTTAGAGTAATTCAGGAGCATCAGCCATGAATCGCATCATGGCGCTGGCGCATATTACCTTTCTCAACGGGCTCAGGTGCAACGCTGTCTGGGGTCTGTGTTTGTTTGCTCTGGTGTTTGAGATATGCGGTGTTTTATTTATGGATTTTTTTGGCCATGACCTTGGCCGTGTTATCAGTGACTTTCAGTTTTCCATTATGTGGGCAGCGGGTATGATCTTTATTCTTTTTTACGCTGTTCAGGCCATCGCATGGGATGATACTCACCGGAGCATTGACAGTATTCTGGCCCGCCCGATTTCCCGCACTGAATATGTATTGGGAACTGTGGCCGGTTTATCCCTGTTGTTGCTCTGCTTTGAACTGCTGCTGGCTGCACTGGCCATGGGTGAGATTGTCTGGATCAGGCCGGGAGTTGGTGAAATCTATTTCCCGGTATTTTCCGGCATTCATTTCATCGCAGCCTGGATAGGCCTTCAGCTTATGTTGATTGTTCTGCTGGCTGTCGTGATGCTGGTTTCCGCCGCCATTCGGGGAGCTTTTCCGGTGATGCTGACCAGCCTGTCCTATTACCTCATTTGCTCAGGTTTGCCTGTGGTCAGGGAGTCACTACATCAGAAACAACATCATGCCGATGCCGGCCAGGGTCTGGACAGCATCTTACAGGGCATGGGTTTGCTTTTCCCCGATTTTGGCAGGCTGGACTGGAAGGATGCCGTACTTACCCATCAGAACATAGAAACCATGATCGGTATGCCTGCCTGGTTACCTTCCGGTTTGATGCTCGTCTATCTGGCAATCATTTTACTTTTATCGTGTATGATATACCAGCGTCGGGATATTTTATGAAACAGATATTCAGCACGGAGAGCTCAAAGATAC
>CAYUBK010000277.1:0-1645 GCA_964442955.1 uncultured Zetaproteobacteria bacterium
TTTGATTCACACTTTCAGCTGATACCACGGCTTGATTAAGCTGCGGTGTGCGCATTCCTGCGCACGCAACTCAGACAGGAGGTATACGCATGCGTATTCCGAACAAAGTCCGGCCCTTGCTGGCAATAAGTTTTATGATGGCTATGAGCGGCCCCACCCCGGCTTTGGCAGACGATACGGTATTAACGCTACAAAACGCGGAGAAGATGGCGCTTGCGAGTAATCAGACTCTTGCCGCCGCTGGCAAGCATGCGGAAGCCATGGCGGCTATTCCGGCGCAGGTTGGAACCCTTTCCGACCCGGTATTATCACTTAATGCGATGAACCTGCCCGTGGATTCATTTTCCACGACGGCCGAAAATATGACCCAAATGCAGGTTGGCCTTTCCCAGGCGCTGCCTTTTCCGGGTAAATTAAGTTTGCGCGAAAAGGCTGCCGATTTTGAAGCCACTGCTGCTTCGCATAGCGCAGATGAAATGCGTATTGTCGTGCTCAGGAATACCCGACTGGTCTGGTGGAATCTGTTTTTCCTTGATCGTGCGATTTCCATCGTGCAGCGGAATCAGGTGCTGCTTCGCCAATTCGTCAGGATCGCCGAAACGAAGTACAAGACAGGTCAGGGCCTGCAATCGGATGTGCTGCTGGCTCAGGTTGAGTTGTCCAAGTTGTTGGATATCGAGATCAGCCTGAAGGCTTCTCGCCGGGCTCAGGCGGCCCAGATGAATGCCCTGCTTGACCGGGTTGCGAATGTGCCGGTGATTCTACCCGGAAAAACCGATGAAGCCTTGTCCGTCATCCCCGATATTGATTCATTGCGTGCGCTTGCCGCCGATGCGAGGCCTGTATTGGCTGTCCGGCGCAGCCAACTGGATGCGGCGCATACGCGTGTTGATCTGGCCGAGAAGGATTATTACCCGGATTTCAAGCTGGGAGGGGCTTATGGTTTTCGTCAGGGGATCAATCCGGTGAACAGACAGTCACGCCCCGATTTTGCCTCGGTCATGCTGAGCATGACATTGCCGATTTATACCAACACGAAACAGGATCGGGCGCTGGAGCAGCGGAGGGCCGAGGTAGCCAGAGAGGAATTCAATCTGGAAGATCAGGTTGTCGCTGTCGATGCCGAAATTGAGCGCGCTCTGGCTGATTATCGTGCCGGGTATGAGCAATCCTCCTTATTCAAGACCGGCATCATTCCGCAGGCAAGCCAAACCGTGGCTTCCATGCTGGCGGCTTATCAGGTGAACAAGGTGGATTTTTTGAATTTGGTTCGTGCCCAAATCACACTATACAACTACGAAACGCAGTATTGGAAGGCATTGAGCAGCGCACGGCAATCGTGGGCCCGACTGGAATCTGCCGTGGGGAAATCCGTTCCGTGGGCACCTCAGAGCAAAATAGCATCGCTTGAAACAAGGGAGAGGAAGCATGAATAAAAATATTATAGGCGTTGCTATCATCACATTGACGCTGGGCATCGGAGGCGGATACTGGTTTGCCACGCAACGTACACCGAACTCAGAGCAGCAATCAGTCACCAAAGGCAAAGAAAAGCCACTGTTTTACCGTAGCCCGATGAATCCGTCCGTCACATCAAAAATACCTGCCAAGGACAATATGGGCATGGACTACGTTCCCGTATATG
>CAYUBK010000278.1:0-1628 GCA_964442955.1 uncultured Zetaproteobacteria bacterium
GTCGAACTGGAAGATACGCCGTCTGTTCGCGGCATGGTGAATAAAATCAGTCATCTCGTTCGTATTGAGGCTGGAGAGTAAACGATGAAATTGAATGAATTGAATGCAGACGCCGGTTCACGCCCGTCACGCAAACGCAAGGGTCAGGGCATTGCCACCGGCAACGGTAAAACCGGCGGTCGCGGTCATAAGGGCCAGAAGTCCCGTTCCGGCGGTAAAGTTGCGCGTGGATTTGAAGGCGGCCAGATGCCGTTGATTCGTCGTGTGCCTAAGCGTGGTTTTACACCACGCAAGGATAACGATTTTCAGGTTGTGAACCTGGATAATCTGAACAAATTTGAAGATGGCGCCGTTGTCGATGCTGCTGCCTTGTATGAAGCAGGGCTGGTGCGCAGTGCGGTTGATCGCATCAAATTACTGGCCAATGGTGAACTGACTTCCAAGAAGTTGACGGTGTCTGTAACAGCTGCATCCGCACAAGCTGCTACGAAAGTGTCAGCCGCTGGTGGTACGCTTAACCTGACTTCGGCTGAGGCATAACTAATGCCACAAACTGGAGCACTAGGTGGTTTCGGCGATATCGGCAAGATTCCCGAGCTGAAAAACCGGATCATGTTTACGCTGGCGATGCTGATTGTATTCCGCATCGGCGCACATATTCCGGTTCCCGGCATTGATGCCGGTATTCTGGCACAGTTCTTTAATCAAGCGCAGGGCTCATTGCTGGGCATGTTTGATATGTTCTCCGGTGGTGCTTTATCGCGCCTGACCATTTTTGCGCTCGGCATCATGCCGTACATTTCAGCCGCGATTATTATTCAGTTGATGACGGTTGTGTCTCCCAAGCTGGAACAGCTTAAGAAAGAGGGTGAAGCCGGGCGTCGCAAGATCACCGAATACACCCGCTATGGCACTGTAGGCCTGGCGCTGTTTCAAGCTATCGGCATTTCCATTGGCCTGGAGTCATTCTCTGTTGGCGGTCAATCCGTCGTGATCGAGCCGGGTCTGGCATTCCGCGCCATGACCGTAGTGACGCTGGTTGCCGGTACGGTATTCCTTATGTGGGTTGGTGAGCAGATTACTGAGCGCGGCATTGGCAATGGTATTTCGTTAATCATTTTTGCCGGCATTGCGGCTGGTTTGCCGTCGGCTGTAGGTGGTACGCTGGAATTGGCGCGTACTGGTGAATATTCACCATTCGTTGTTCTATTGCTGTTTGCCATGACTCTGGCTGTGACTGCTGCAGTGGTCTGGTTTGAACGCGCCCAGCGACGTATTCCGATTCAGTACGCCAAACGGCAGGTCGGCAACCGCATGTACGGCGGCAAGGCATCATTTTTGCCATTAAAAGTGAACACCGCTGGCGTGATTCCGCCGATCTTTGCGTCTTCATTGATTCTGTTGCCTGCTACATTTGCGCAGTTTACCAAGGGCGTTGAAGGCTTTAGCTGGCTGGGTGATCTATCTGCCATCCTGTCACCGGGCGCATGGCTATATATGGCCCTGTTTACTGGGCTGATTGTGTTCTTCTGTTTTTTCTACACGGCAATTGTATTTAATCCAAAAGACACTGCCGACAATCTGAAGAAAAACGGCGGCTTTATTCCGGGCATCCGGCCAGGTCAGAA
>CAYUBK010000279.1:0-1627 GCA_964442955.1 uncultured Zetaproteobacteria bacterium
CTGGCCGGCGGTATCGCCCATGACTTCAACAATATACTGACGGCGATTATGGGCAACGCCGCCATTGCCGAACGTAAAGCCATATCACACCCGCAGGATATGCCGAAGTATCTGAGTAATATTGTCGAATCCAGTGAGAATGCGGCCGATCTGTGTAAACAAATGCTGGCCTATTCCGGCAAAGGCAAGTTTGTCGTACAGGCGATCGACTTGTCCGGGATGGTCGATGAGATTACCAAGCTGTTGGAGATATCCATTTCCAAGAATGTGGTGCTGAAATATCAACTGGCGGAGCATTTGCCCGCAGTTGATGCTGACATAGCGCAAATACAACAGGTGATTATGAATCTGGTCATCAATGCATCGGATGCCATTGGCAGCAGGAGCGGCGTGGTCAGTATCGGCACCGGTGTTATGTATGCCGACCGGGCTTATCTGAAAGAGACCTGCATCGATAGCGATATTCCCGAAGGGCGCTATGTGTTCCTGGAAGTATCCGATACCGGTTGCGGCATGGATAAGCAGACCATGCAGCGTATTTTTGAGCCGTTTTTCACAACCAAGTTTACCGGGCGGGGTTTAGGCATGAGCGCCGTGCTGGGGATTGTGCGTGGTCATCACGGTACGTTGAAACTGTACAGCGAATTGAAGCGAGGTACTACATTCAAAATGCTGTTGCCTGTTTCTGATGCCAGCGCCGAATCAATCGAGAAAAAAACTGCTGCCATATCACAACTTCAGGGTTCGGGAACCATTCTGATCGTCGATGATGAAGAAACCATTCGTGAAACCGCCGCCATGATGCTGGAAGATATGGGGTTTACTGCGTTGACGGCAGTCAACGGCCTGGATGGCGTGGAGGTTTACCGCCAGCATCAGGATGAAATCGTCGGCGTTTTACTGGATATGACGATGCCGAAGATGGATGGCAAGGCATGCTTCCGGGAACTGCGCCGAATCAATAAGGATGTGAGAGTTATTCTATCCTCCGGCTATAACGAGCAGGAAGCCACCAGTCATTTTACTGGACAGGGACTGGCAGGGTTTGTTCAGAAGCCATATCGTCCTGAAGTGCTGGAAAAAACCATGCGTCAAATTATTGCGCGACAGGGGCCTGGCTGATCATGCAGCAACGCGCATCCAACACCTTCTTTTCCATTGAACCGGCATTGCTGCGCTTGCTTTTTGCCCAGGCAGTACCCTCCTTTGTCGCATCAACCATCGGCGCTGTCGTCCTGGCATTCGTACTTTGGGAGGTTGTAAGCCCCGGGCTGTTAATCCCCTGGCTGCTGCTGATGATGGCGGTCAACAGTATGCGTTTTTTGCTTGTGTTCCGATTCAGACATGCCCCGGACAGTGAGAATCCGGCACCGTATTGGTATCAGCTGTTTGCACTTTCCACTGGCTGCACCGGAGTGATCTGGGGTGTTGGCGCGGTACTGTTCATGCAGCAGGCCGAGCTGCCCTACCAGGTATTCACGGCTCTGATGATCGTAGGCATGGTGGCAGGCGCTATTGCCAGCTATACCCCGTCCATTGTGGTTTACAGTATTTTTGCTCTGTCTGTGATGCTGCCTTCAGGGCTATGGCTGTTGTTTCAGGATACCCGGATAGATCTGGCTATGGG
>CAYUBK010000280.1:0-1598 GCA_964442955.1 uncultured Zetaproteobacteria bacterium
ATCTCTTTTCTCAGGGCGCGCAACCATACGCAAAGTAACATTACACGTCTATGAATGAAGGAGGAAAAACCGAAATAATTTAATGCGAAACCTTGTGATCTAAGCTTTCACAACCTCGTCGAGTCGTTTCAACGTGGTCAACACGTTTTCCAGATCAGCTAGGGCCAGCGAATTAGGGCCATCGGACTTGGCATTGTCGGGATCGGGATGTACTTCCATAAACACTGCGGCTACACCGGTGGCTACTGCTGCACGCGATAAACCCGGCACATACTCACGATTGCCGCCGGTAGCACCGCCCAAACCGCCGGGTTGTTGCACCGAATGGGTGGCGTCATAAACCAGCGGTGCGCCGAATTCGCGCATCACCAGCAGGGAACGCATATCCGACACCAGATTATTATATCCAAAACTGGCGCCGCGTTCGCACAGCATAATGTTATCATTGCCTGTAGCCTGCGCTTTTTCGAGCACATGCTTCATATCCCAGGGCGCCAAGAATTGCCCTTTCTTGATATTGACCGGTTTACCGGAACTGGCGACGGATTCTATAAAATCGGTCTGGCGGCACAGGAATGCGGGGGTTTGCAATAAATCGGCCACTTCAGCCACTGCCGCCACCTGATGCGATTCATGAATATCGGTTACCACCGGCAACCCCAGCTCATCTTTGACCCGTTGCAGGATTCTTAGACCTTCATCCAGCCCGGGGCCACGAAAACCATCTTTACTGGTGCGGTTGGCTTTATCAAAGCTCGATTTGAATACCAGTGGAACGCCGACTCGGCTGGCGATTTTAGCAATCGCAGCCGCAGTTTTCAGCGTGAAATCTTCACCCTCGATGACGCAGGGCCCGGCCAGCAATACCAGAGACCGATCATTGGCAATACGGATATCGCTAACCGCAACGGTATGTTGAGTCATTCGCCTGCCTGTGCTTTAGCGGCTCCGACAAAGGCAGCGAACAATGGATGCGGCGCATACGGACGCGACAGAAACTCCGGATGAAACTGACAGGCTACAAACCACGGGTGATCTTTCACCTCAATGATTTCAACCAGTGAGTTATTCGGCAAGGTACCCGAGACCACAAGACCGGCTGCTTCGAGTTGTTCGCGATAGGTATTGTTAAACTCATAACGATGACGGTGGCGCTCGCGAATTTCGTTCTCACCATAAGCGGCATAGGTCTGCGTACCTTCAGTCACACGGCATGGATAACCACCAAGGCGCATCGTGCCACCCAGATCACTGTCGGAAGAGCGTTGTACGCGGGCCCCCTCCTGCTCCCATTCGGTCATCAGGGCGATAACCGGATGTTCAGCGCGCTCGTTGAATTCGGAACTGATCGCACCTTCAAGACCTGCCACATTGCGCGCGAATTCCACCACAGCCAGCTGCATGCCCAGGCAAATACCCAGATAGGGGATTTTATTTTCGCGCGCGTAGCGAACCGCCGCAATCTTGCCCTCGGTGCCACGCTGTCCAAAACCGCCGGGCACCAGAATCCCATCCATGCCGGCCAGACAGTCCGCCCCGTTTTTCTCCAGTGATTCAGCATCAATATAATCAATCTTAACGCGTACGCCATGCGTCAT
>CAYUBK010000281.1:0-1573 GCA_964442955.1 uncultured Zetaproteobacteria bacterium
CCGGTGCTGGAAACCGCCGTATCCGATCTGGAAGTGGTGCATGAGGAAGAGCAGGGTCATTTCTGGCATATGTGTTATCCGCATGCCGATGATCCGTCCAAACATGTGATTGTTGCCACCACCCGTCCGGAAACGATGTTCGGCGATGCCGCTGTGGCCGTGCATCCGGACGATAAACGTTATGCCGATCTGATTGGCAAGGAGCTGATGCTGCCGCTGACCGGGCGCACGATTCCTGTGATTGCCGATAGCTATGTCGATCCCGAATTCGGTACCGGCTGCGTCAAAATTACGCCGGCACATGATTTTAACGATTATGAGGTTGGTAAACGCCATGATCTGCCGCTAGTCAATATCCTGACGCCACAGGCGCATATGCTTGACGATGCCGCCGTGCCGGAAAAATACCGGGGCATGGAGCGCTATGAAGCACGCGAACATGTGGTGGCTGATCTGGATGCAGAGGGTTTGCTGCATAAAATCGAGGAACACACCCACCAGATCGGGCGCGGTGATCGTTCGCATGCGGTGCTGGAGCCTTATCTGACCGATCAATGGTATGTTGATATCAAACCGTTGGCTGCGCCGGCCATTAAGGCAGTCGAAGACGGCGACATTCGTTTCGTGCCGCAATTCTGGGAAAAGACCTATTTTGAGTGGATGCGCAATATTCAGGACTGGTGTATTTCGCGCCAGCTATGGTGGGGGCACCGTATTCCGGCCTGGTATTGCGATGATTGCAGCCATATCACGGTCAGCCGCGAAACGCCGGATTGTTGCGAGGGCTGTGGCTCGAATCATATCCGTCAGGATGAGGATGTACTCGATACATGGTTTTCATCGGGGTTATGGCCTTTTTCAACACTGGGCTGGCCTGATGAAACGCCGGAAATGGAGCAGTTTTACCCTACCAATGTATTGGTCACTGGATTTGATATTATCTTCTTCTGGGTGGCCCGCATGATTATGATGGGCATGAAATTTACCGGGAAAGTGCCATTTAAAGATATTTATATCCACGCCCTGATTCGTGATGCCGACGGTCAGAAGATGTCCAAATCCAAGGGTAATGTGATTGATCCTTTGGAAATGAGCGGGCGTTACGGCGCTGATGCGCTGCGTTTTACGCTGGCGCATATGGCGACGCCGGGGCGTGATGTGAAGCTGGATGAGTCGCGCATCGAATCGAACCGCAATTTTATGAACAAAATCTGGAACGCAGCGCGCTTCGTATTTATGAATCGCGGCGATGCAGTGCCGGATGCGTCCATGCGTCCCGAACTGGATGTAAATCGCTGGATACTGGCCGAACTGGATGCAGTCACGGTTGAAGTGGATCAGGCATTCACGGAGTACCGATTCAATGAAGCGGCAGCGGCGCTGTATAACTTCATCTGGGGCACCTATTGTGACTGGTATGTGGAATCGGCCAAGGTGGCTCTCTATGGCGACGATGCGGCGGCCAAAGCCGAGACGCAAACGGTGATGCTGACGGCGCTGGAAGGGTGGTTAAAATTACTGCATCCGATCTGCCCGTATATCACCGAAACGCTGTGGCAAAGCCTGCACGGCG
>CAYUBK010000282.1:0-1537 GCA_964442955.1 uncultured Zetaproteobacteria bacterium
CTCTGTACAGCGAGGGTGTGCTCGAAATCCTTCCTGACGGCTTTGGTTTCCTGCGCTCACAGGAGGCGAATTATCTGGCAGGCCCTGATGATGTTTATGTTTCCCAGAACATGATCCGGCGGTTCTCACTGCGTAAAGGCGATACTGTAGCGGGCGAAATCAAATCACCGCGTTCCGGCGAACGCTATTTTGCGCTCAAGACAATCGACTTGATTAATGGTGAAGAGCCCAAGGTTGCCAAGACCAAGGTGTTGTTTGATAACCTGACGCCATTATATCCGGATAGCGGACTAGGACTGGAAGTGGAAGGCTCCAGAGACATTACCGGTCGTGTCATTGACATTGTTTCCCCCATCGGAGGCGGGCAGCGGGGATTGCTGGTGGCACCGCCCCGAACCGGCAAGACCATGATGATGCAATCCATCGCCCATTCCATCGAGGCCAATCATCCTGATGTCGTGTTGATGGTTCTGCTGATCGACGAGCGGCCCGAAGAAGTTACCGATATGAAGCGTTCGGTGAAGGGCGAAGTGATTTCCTCAACTTTTGACGAACCGGCACAGCGCCATGTGCAGGTGGCTGAAATGGTCATCGAAAAAGCCAAGCGTCTGGTGGAGCATGGCAGGGATGTGGTGATTTTGCTGGACTCCATTACCCGGCTGGCCCGCGCCTACAACACTGTTGTTCCGTCTTCCGGCAAGATACTGTCCGGTGGCGTGGATTCCAATGCGCTGCACCGCCCCAAGCGATTCTTCGGTGCGGCGCGCAACATCGAAGGAGGCGGTAGCCTGACGATTATTGCCACTGCACTGGTGGATACCGGCAGCAAGATGGATGAGGTGATCTTTGAGGAATTCAAGGGTACCGGCAATATGGAAATCAGGCTGGATCGGAAGCTTGTGGATAAGCGCGTTTTCCCAGCCATTGATATTGCGCCTTCGGGCACACGTAAAGAAGAATTACTGATTGATCGTGAAATACTGCAGAAGATTTGGGTGCTGCGAAAGATTCTCTCCCCGATGGGAGTGGTGGATGCCATGGAGTTCCTGCTGGATAAACTGGGACAGACCAAAAATAACGCGGAATTCTTTGATAAGATGAATCAGTAGAGTTGACGAACGTCTGATTCTGAATCAGGCGTTGGCAATCAGGTAGTCCAGCAGTGGATCGGCATTGGCCTCAAGCAGACGATAGATATTTTCAAAACCATCCTCACCGCCATAATAGGGGTCGGGAACGTCCGGGGCGTCATGATTTTCCGGTTCAAACTGACGCATCATTAACACATACGCGCTGTTTACTCCCATTGCCAACAAATCCTCTTTGTTATTTCTATCCATGGCTACAAACCAGTGCCAGTGGGAAGTGCCCGAAGGCGTGATCTGCCTGGCCCGGTGAGCGCTCAAGTCAGTGCCATGTGCTCTGGCCGTTGCCGCTGAACGAACATCGGCACCACTTCCAACGTGCCAGTCGCCCGTTCCTGCCGAAGCAAAACAGAATTGCCGATCCAGTCCGCGGACAAGGGCGCGTTCACGTA
>CAYUBK010000283.1:0-1517 GCA_964442955.1 uncultured Zetaproteobacteria bacterium
GTGATGACATCGGACATGACCGGATCGAGCCCAGACAGCGGTTCATCGTAAAAAATAATTTCCGGCTTGTGGCAGATGGCGCGCGCCAAACCGACCCGCTTGCGCATGCCGCCGGAGAGTTCTGCGGGCATAATATTGCCGATACCCGGCAAGCCCACCAGTTCCAGTACCTCATCGGCTTGCTGGTTTGCTTCGGGTTTGCTCATGCCCTGACGGCGCAATACAAAGGCGACATTTTCCCACACCGACATCGAATCGAACAGGGCGGCGCCCTGAAACAGCACACCAACGCATGCCATGCGCTTCAATCTTTCATCAATCGGCAAGGAGAACCAATCTTCGCCGTTGATCAGAATCGTACCACTGTCCGGTTTGAGCAGGCCGAGGATACATTTTAGCAGCACGCTTTTGCCGGCACCTGACAGCCCGATCACAATATGGGATTCGCCGGGCAGAATATCCAGGCTGATATCGTCGAGCACCTTGCGCCCTTTAAACGATTTATGCACGCCACGCAGGCTTATCTTTGCGGAAGGATTCATCGGCGCGCACTCATTTGAAAATCCAGGCGGTGAGGATGTAGTCAGCAATCAGAATGCTCATGGCGCTGACCACAACTGCGCGCGTAGTGGCCTTGCCGACGCCTGCTGCACCGCCTTCGCAGTAATAGCCTTCAGCGCAACTCACCAGCCCGATAATAGCGCCGAAGACCATAGCTTTGAGCAGGCCGGAATAGAGGTCAATCAGTTCCAGATAGTCATAGGAGTGGATGATATAGGTATGGGGATTCTGATCGAGCGCATGTACGCTGATAAAATAGCCGCCAGCCATGCCGATGGCATCGGCCAGCATGACCAGCAATGGCATCATCAGCGTGGCGGCCAGCATGCGCGGCATCACCAGATAACGCACAGGATCGGTGGACAGCGTCCATAGTGCATCAATTTGTTCGGATACCCGCATGGTACCCAGCTCTGCTGCAAATGAGGCCCCGACCCGGCCAGCTACCATCAAGCCGACCAACACCGGCCCCAGTTCACGTAGCATGGACAGGGAAACGACCGTGGCGATCATGCTTTCTGCGCCAAAGCGGTGAAATGCAACCCATGATTGTAGTGCCAGCACCATGCCGGTGAATACTGCGGTGAGCAGTACGACAGGCAGGGATTGTACGCCGACCATTTCACATTGCCGGATGATCAGGGAGAAAAACCATGGTGGTTTGTGCAAACGCCCCAGAACCTTGCTCATCATCAACGGATACAGACCTACCGCATAGGCCAGTCGCTGAGCTGCTGCTCCGATAGCCTGTAGCGCCAGCATTAGCCGGAATGTTCCGCCAGACGCTGAACGCGCGCGCCAATGCCGGTGAACAGCGTATAGCTGATCGTATCGAGTGATCGGGCCACATCATTGGCCAGTATATGTTCGCCCCAGAATTCCACGGCATCTCCCGGATGAATCTCTACATCTGTCACATCAAGCATAGTATAGTCCATACAGACGCGTCCGACGAT